>DATLTH010000446.1:0-11641 GCA_035533695.1 Allostellaceae bacterium
TCTCCGCGCGGCACATCGTTTTCCTGCGCGACATTACCGATTTGGGAGCCATCGGCGCGGCGCACCCGCCAGACGATCTTGACGTGCTGCTTGCCGGGCAGGCTCGGCGACACGCTGACCGCGCAATCGACGGTAAGGTCGGCCTTCTGACCCGCGGCGACGACCGTCAGATCCTGCCGCGTCAACACCGCCGCGACGGCGGCCGCCAGCGATTTCGCGCCGTCGCCCGGCGCTCCGCTGATCGTGCCGATCGCGACGCTCGCGTGCTCGGGCGCCTTCGACGGCGCGTTTGATATTGCGGGTGATTTGGTGGGGGCCGGGCTCGGCGCCTCGTCCTCGATCAGCGGCCGGATCCCGTCGGCGATCAGCCCGGCCAACCGCTCGATCGGCGGGGTGCTGTCGGAGCCCCATTCCTGGACCGGCGCCGTGACCTCGGCTTTGCGCTGGCCGACGGTTCGGCCCTTGGCATCGTCCAAACGCCACGCAGCGGTAACTGTCATGCCGCTGTCGTCAGAGTGGGATTCGCCGATCCTGCCGTAAAGCTGATAGCTGCCGAGGCTGGAGGTGCGGTCGCTCGCCGGAATGTCGCGCTTCAAGAGCGCCGTGGCGACCGCTGCGCCGAGCTTTTTCGCAAGGGGGCCCGGCGCGCCCGCGATCGGGGCGACCGAAACCCCGGCCACGTCGGGCACCTTCAGCAGCGCGGCGGGCGGGCGATCATCGGCAAAAGGATGGGGCAGCGGCTGGCAGGCGGCCGCCAGCAAAACCGGCGCCAGGACGGCAAGCCGGCCGCCCGGTCGGCGGTTCCGGCCACCGGGCGCGCTCATGCAGGCGCGCAGGTCGCAAGCATTCGAACGACGCAAGCGACGGTCACCGACAGGAGAGGAGACACGGCGGCAGGGCTATTCCGCGAGCGCGATCAGCGCGAGGCCGCGGCCGTAATCCGCTTCGCCGCGCCGGCACGCGCGCCGATAGCTGAAAAACAGCATGTCCTCGGCGGCGGTGTCGTGCGGCGTCTGCTCAACCGCTGCCAGGCCGAGCCGGCCGAGCCGGTGCGCGATATAGCCGGGCAGGTCGAACAGGAAATGCCCGTCCCGCGCGGCCGGGCGGAAGAAACCACCGCTGTCGCGATCGGCGGCGGCAAAGGTGGCGGCGAAGTCCGGTCCGACCTCGTAGGAGGGCTGGGCGATGCAAGGGCCGATCCCGGCGCGGATGCGTTCGGGTCGCGCGCCCAATGCCGCCATCGCCGCGACCGTTTCCTCGACGACCCCGGCGAGCGCGCCCCGCCAACCGCCATGCGCGGCCCCGATGATGCGCGCTTCGGGATCGGCAAACAGCACCGGCGCGCAATCGGCCGCCAACACGCCGAGCGCAATCCCCGGCGTGGCCGTCACCATGCCGTCCGCGCGCGGGTTGGCTTCGCGCGGCCAGGGTCGCTCGACGCTCACCGTTGCCGTGCCATGCACCTGATGGCAGCTGACCAGCCGTTCCGGCAGAAGGCCAAGCCGCTCGGCGGCGATGGCGCGGTTCCGCTCGACCTTTGCCGGATCGTCGCGCGAGCCGAAGCCGCAGTTGAGCGAGGCATAGATGCCGTCGCTGACCCCGCCCTCGCGGGTGAAAAAAGCGTGGCGGATGCGGCGGTCGCCATCCAGTGCGCTGAGCCTAATCATCATCGGCCGTCATGTGAAACCGGCAGGTGCCGGAAGCCCCGGCGAGGTCAAGGCGAGAGCCTTGAACAAATTGCCCATTTGCGCGGGATCGATCAAGCGTTCGAGGCCGCCGGCGAGTTCGGCTCGCATCGTCGGGTCCGCCCGTGCCGACAGCGCGGCAAGCCGCGCCTCGGCGCCGAGCGCGGCGAGGAACCGGCCCTGTGGCACCGGGCCGTAGACTTTTGTGCCGGCGGCGCCTGCCGCGGCGGCGATGGCGGCGAAATCGACATGGGCGCTGAGATCGGCGCTGCCGGGGCCGTCGAGTATGGCGGCCGGCCGGTGCCGCCGCACGGCGGCCAGGGTTGCGCCGGTTCGGCTCGGGAAATGCCCGTAATCAATCAGCAACGCCGCACCGGGATATTGCGCCAGCCGCTCGCCGAGCGTTGCGGCGAGGGCCGAGGCGGCCGGGCAGATCTCGACCATCGCACCGGTGGGCGCGGCGCGCAGCGATTCCGGCACCAGGAGGCTCAGGACCGGGCTTTCCGGGCCGTCGACAAAGGCGAGGCGGCCGGCAGCGTCGAGCCCGACGAGCCGCTCGCGCCAATCGGCGGGGCCGCGCACCAGTTGGCGGATCGGCAACGCATCGAGGAACTCGTTGGCGACAAGCAGCAGCGGCCCCGGCGGCAATGCGTCGAGGCTCGCGACAAAACACGGGTCGGCGGCGGCCAGGCGGCATTGCTGTTCGGCGCGCAATCGCGCGCTCGCCTCGACGAGATGGAGGCGCAGCGCCCGGCGAAATTCGGGCACGGTCTCGGCAGCCCTGAGAAAATCGGCCATCAGCGTGCCTCGGCCGGGGCCGAGTTCGGCGACGATCACCGGATCGGGCTGGCCGATCCGGCGCCACATATCGGCGCACCACAGGCCGATCAACTCGCCGAAAATCTGGCTGATTTCGGGGGCGGTGATGAAGTCGCCGGCGCGGCCGAGGGGATCGTGCCGCGCGTAATAGCCGCCTTCGGGATCGTGCAACGCCATCGCCATGAACGAAGCGAGCGACAGCGGCCCTTCGCGCCCGATCCGCTGCGCGATCGCGGCGGCGAGGTCGGCCATCCGCTATTGCGACGGCGCCGAGGCGGCCGGCGACCGGCGAGCGGCCCACCAGATCAAGACAATTCCCGCGATCAGCACCGGGATCGACAGAAGCTGGCCCATCGTCGTGCCAAACAACAGGTAGCCGAGCTGCGGATCGGGCTGGCGGAACAACTCGCCCGACATCCGCGCCACCGCATAGAGGGCGAGAAACAGTCCGCTGAGAACCCCGGGGTGGCGCCGGACACCGCGGCGTTCCGCGACAAACAGCACCACAAACAAAAGGATGCCCTCGCAGAAGGCCTCGTAGAGCTGGCTCGGATGGCGCGGCAATGGACCGCCGGCCGGAAACACCATGGCCCACGGCACATCGGTGACCCGCCCGAACAGCTCGCCATTGATGAAGTTTGCGATCCGCCCGAAAAACAGCCCGATCGGTATCGCCGCGCAGATGATGTCGGAAAACGCGAAGATCGGGATCGCGCGCGCCCGCGTGAACAGCAGGATCGCCAGGCTGACGCCGATCGCGCCGCCGTGGAACGACATCCCGCCGTGCCACAGATAGAGCGTCTGCAGCGGGTGCTGGCTGTAGTAGGGGAGATTGTAGAACAGGACGTACCCGGTGCGCCCGCCGAGCACGACGCCGAGCGTCGCCCAGACGAGGAAATCGTCGACGTCGCTGCGCTTGACCAGAGCAGGCGGGCGGGTCGCCAGATAAAGGCAATAACGCCAGCCGATCAGCAGCCCGACGATATAGGCGAGCGCATACCAGCGAATCGCGAACGTGAACGGCCCGATCGCGAACGGGGGAATCGCGAATGGTGCGTTCGGGTCGGTAAATGGAAACGGGATCGCGAAAAGCGGCATCGGCGCCGAGCATCCGCCTCAAAGGGCCGGCGAACGACCCGCCGCTCGCCGCGGTTCTTATAGGCGGGGCGGGCGCCGCCGCCAAGCGCGCGCGCCGAGCGATGATTGGGCGATAGGGTCGCAGGTGCGTCCCGTGGTCACCCCGGTTGCGGCGGTGGGGTCTGCGAGGCGATCGGCGGCGCGTGGTATCCCGGCGGCCATGTGTCATAGAAGCTGGGGATGACGGCCGCGGCCGGGACCGCGATCGGCCTGTAATCGGGCAGCGGCTGCGCCGTCAGAACGCCGATTCCCGCTCCGATCGCAGCGCCGCTCTCGGCGCCTACCACGGCGCCGATCGCCGGATTGATCGCCAAGGTCGCGCCGATCCCGGTGCCCAGCGCCGTGCCCGCTGCGGCGCCGACGACGGCGCGCTCGGCGGCTTCCTGCGGATCGACGCGGGCGAGCGCAAGGCCGCTCGGGCCGGTACCGTAAGCCTGGACGCAGCCGGCGAGCGCGGTGACCAATCCGCAAAGCGCCACCCCGACAACCACCAGTCGCATCACCCGATCCCCCATTGCGCGCGCGATCCCCCCTTGCGCTCGCGCGATCATAGCAATGCCCGCGGCGTCACGTCACGGTGCGATTATGCGAGCGGCGTTCTCGCGGAATTCATCGACAGAAGCGCAGATCGTCGCGCTCGTCTTCGTAATCGGACAGCACCTGGAGGAGGACGCTGTTTTTTGGCAAGGCTTCGCGCGCCTTCTCGATCTTATTCAGCGTGGCTTTGTCATAGAACACCGGCTTCGGGCATTTGCTCGCGCTGCTGCAGCCGCCGACCAGCAGCCCCAATGCCAGCGCCAAGGTCAGCGCCACCGCCGCTCTCCAGTGCATCGTCCCCCTCTCCCCGCGCCGCCACGATGCCGGGTGGCGGCGCCGGGATCAAGAGGAACCGATCGCAGCGGCTGCTACTTCGCCGCGCCGACCACTGTTGTGATCTGGCCGGCGAGCTGGCCGAGCCAGATCGCGGTCGACAGCGGGTCGCCGGCGGGCGGCCCGGAGCCAGGCCCGCAGACCGCGTCGCCGAAGCTTTCGATCGAGACGACCTTGCCGACGACGACGCTCGGCACCACGCCGGCGGCCACCGTCGCGTCGGCCGCCGCCTTGGCCTTGACGTATTCGCCGCACGCCGCCGCGATCGTCGGGCGCGCCGCCTCGGTAATCTTGTTGACCGCCAGGTAGGCCGAGCCGGCCGAACCAATCCCGCCGAGCACCGCAGCCGGCTTCCCGGCGCAGCCGGTCAATGCCGGCATGACGGCAAACACCAGAATGATCGCGCGAATCACCCCGCGCTCCTTGAGGCCGAGCGCCAACAGGCCGCATCCGGCGGCGAGCAGCTGGATCAACTGGCCGAGCGCGGTGTCGGAGACGTTCCAGCCGACGAGCGCCAGGACGGCACCGAGCCCCGCATAGCTCGACGGTTCGCTGAAGCGGGCGAGCAGATAGCCAAGGATTTGCATTGACGGATCCTTTCGGAACGAAAAAAGCCGCCGCGAGGACGGTCCTCGGGCGGCTTCGACGGGAAACGGAAGGCGGCCGGATCAGCCGGCCGTGGGTCTTCAGCTCACGGGTTTATTCCGTGGCGCCGGCGCCTCTCTTGCGGCCGGCAGCGCGCCGGTGGCGTACCAATTCTGCAATTCGGCCGCGGTGCCGACCCAAACCGAGCGGTCGACCGGGGTCGCCGTGCCGGCGATGCGGCCACCCGGGGTGTATTGGTGAAAGTCGTACGGCCGCTGGCCATCATCCCAGGTCGCGGGCCGGCCCGGCGGCAGGCGCGGCGGGCGCGCGACGAGCGAATCATAACAACCGGGAGCGTCGCCGCGCGGGTATTCCGGCAGCATCAATGGCCAGCGCGACAAATGGGGATCGGCCAGGCGAAGCTGGGCAAACCCGTAATAGGCGATGGGATCGCGTTCTGCGCGACCGCCGATCGCCTCGCCAAACGCGACGAGCGCCGCGGCCGGCGCCGCGCTTTCCCAGTCGATCATCGCCGGATCGCCCGGGCGCAGACCGCTCACCGACAGAAAATGCGCGGCTTGCCTGCCGGGATCGGCGGTATCGATGAAGTGATAGGGCACAACCAGCACGCCGGCCTTGATGGCGGCCGTCCGGTTGCGGTCGAAGGCCGGATCGACGAACCCGACGCCCTGCGTCGCCTTGACGAAGGCAAGGGCGATGCCGGCGGATGCCACCGCCGGCCAGTCGATCGCGCCGTTGTGGTGCGACACGTCGATGACGCCGTCGAACACGACGGCCGGCAGCGCGCCAAGGGTCATGGCTATTTCCGATCCTGTTTCTGGACGAGTTCGGTGCGCAGATCGGCGATCGCCTGCATGACGCGCCCGAGCGCGGTGCGCATCTCGGTTTGGAACTGGCGGTCCTCGGTGCGGCGCTGGGCCAGCGCCTGCTCGGCTACGGTCAAGCGCGCCTCATGGCCGGCCAGCGCCACGCGATACTCGGTGCGTTGGCGGTCGAGGTCGTCGCGCAGGTTCAGATACCCGGCGAGAATGCCGCCGCCGACCGTGGTGACGACGACGATCGCCTGCACCAGATGCCCGAGGTTGATGTCGGGCGTGAAATGCGGGTGGATCGCGCCGAGCCAGGCCGAATCGCGGCCGGATCGAGCCTGCTCGCGCGAAGCATCGGTCATCGCCGGCGCGCCTAATACCGCCGATACCAGGTCGTATTGGCGGCCCGGTAGCGCCACGCGGCGCCGCCATCGGCGGCGAGCGTCAACGGGCCGCCGCCCATGACGCTCTGTCCGGCGGCGGGGTTGATCGTCAGCGCGGTGATCGTCTGCGTCGTCGCCACCTCGAAGACGTCGCCGTCGTTCGGCGCCGAGGGCATGACGATCGTCAGACTGGCGAGGGTCGCGACGGGTTCGAGGATATAGGCCCCGAGATGCGCCGCCGCGGTCAGCGTCGCGCCGCTGGTCGGCGTCTGATGGGCGTAGTTTGCGCCGATCGCCCGCAGCGGCCAGCCGCCGAGCGCGACGCCGTCATGGACGCGCAGCGACCAATCGTCGGTGTTGACGGTGATCTCACCGGCGGGGCCGGTATAGGCGGCATTCTGGGCAGAGGTCCCGCGGGCGCGCTGGACCTGGGTATGTGCCAAGGCAATGTCTCCCGGTTAAATCGTCGGTTATGCGAAGCGCGATCTGCGGTGGGGCCTAGAGGGGCGAACCGAGATCGATGTCGAGCCCGGCCGCCAAAGTGATCGGGGCGAAATCGCCCGCCGCGATGATCGGGGTACCGACGATGCCCCAATCCTGATCGGTGCCGGCGGCGAGCGCCGAAATCACCGGGTTGTTGTTCACCACGACGCCGGCGCCGAGCAGGGTGACGCTGACCGGCGCAACATCCGCGAGGCTCTGCAGCGCCTGTCCGAAGATGTTGAAGGCCGGCAATTTCAGCGCGATCGTGCGGCCGATATAGCTCGCCGGGAATGCGTATTTGAGCAGCGAGGGGTCGTTCGGCCCGAAGCGCGCGAAACTGCTGCCATTGGCATGCGCGGCAATCGCCGTACCGTAGACCCCGCGCCGCAGGTAGCTGAGATCGTAGGTGTAGGCGGCGGTCAGTGTCGCGTTCTGGTAGCTGATCAGCTCGCCGTCGCAATAGCATAAGGTGACGAGACCGTCGGCGTCGGCCTGCGTGCCGGACAGAAGCTGCCCGCCGCTTTGCGTCAGATCGACCGAGAGCGTGTCGGTCGTATCCGGATCGGCCCGGCTCGGCAGGGCGGCGGCAAGCACCCCCTGGCGCGCGCCGCGATAGAGGGTGCCGGCGAGCGCATAGGTGTTGCCGTCGCTCGACACCCAGATCTGGCAGCCGCCCCAGTTCGCGCCGCCCGAGGAAATCAGCCACACTTCGAGGGCGCCGCCGGAAAGCTGCGCCGTTGGCTCGAAGATGATCGGCGGGTTGCTGTTGCCCGGATCGACCAGCGCGTCGACCCCGGTACCGGCGGTTGTCTGGCGGGCATAGAGCGTCGCCGTGCCGACCCCGATCGGGGTGATCGTGTGGGACGCGGCCGCACTGGCGGCAACCGTCGCATCGCCGAGCGTCGCGCTCAGGGCGCCGTCGACGACAACCGCGCCGTTGGCCGCAAGCGTCGCGGCGCCCAGCGTTTGCGCCAGCGAGGCGCTGATCGGCGGCTGCGCCCCAGCAATTATCGGCAGCAGCGAGGATGGCCGAAACAGTCCTAGCATGGTCTACGGCCCGGTCATCTGGTAAAGCAACGCGACTTCCGCCGCCGACAGTGCCCGGTTGTAGATGCGCACGAAGCTGAGCGCGGCGCTTAACCAATCGACCACACCGCTAAGGTAGTACCCGGCGCCGATGTTCAGGTTCCCGGCCTGCGGCGCGATGTTGCCGGTGCGGGACACCGCCGCGGCTTGGACGCCGTTGGTGTAGAACCTCAATGTCTGCCCGTCATAAGTGGCGACGAACAGATATTGCTTGTTGATTACTACGGGCGTCGGGTCATACGCTCCCGAAGCGCCGTCGCTGGAAGACGTGGGGAAAATTATTCCGGGGGAATTGGCAACGCGCCCTGCTCCGGGGGTGCCATTGGTGCACTTCTGAAAATAAAGGGAACCGGAGGACCACCCAGAGTTACTGCTGTTCTGCCCGAGGAAATCCTGCCATCCGGTGAGGCTGTTGAAGTTGACCGACGCAACAAACGTGATCGCGTTGGTCAGCCCGTATTGATGTGCGACACTCAGATACCCGCCGGCGCTGCCGGTGCCGTCGAATTGCAGTGCCGACCCCGCCGGGCCGCCGCCCCAGGTGGGGACCGGGATCGCTGTGAAGATGCCGTGATTGCCGTAGCCGGAACTGTCATACGCTATAGTGCCGGAGCCTTCGCCGAACTCCCACGCGCCGACCAGTCCGCGCGCGAGCGGGTGCCCGCGCTGCAATCGTGGCGGCAAGGGCTTGAAGATGCCCACGGATCAGACCGCGGTGACGGTCGAGATGTCGGCGTCCACCGTGACGTTCTGGCCGGTGTTCGAGCCGGCGACAAGTTCGACCGCCTCGATGCCAATCGGTATCTCGACCGAGCAATAATAGACGCCGCTATTGGTGACGCCGCCAGTGAATGGGCCGCCGAAGCTGATCGGCAGCGTCGGCGAGCCGGAATTGTAGTTGTTCGCCACGACGACCTGCACCTGGGCGGCGACGGTCGGCCCGGTCGCGCCGTTGGTCAGCATGATGTTGATTACCGAGCCATAGCCCGCCGAGAGGTCGATGACTGACGAGGTGGTATTGCCGGCACCGGCCGTCAGCGTCTGCCCCGACCAGATGGAGGTTCGTGTTTTCGTTGCGCTCATTTCGGGGCCCTAAGCGTTGCCGTCGGTGATCGTGAAGCCGGTCACGTTGACCGTCTGGCCGGAAGCGATCGAAATGTTGTCTAGCGTCATGTCGCCGCCGCCGCCGGTTGCGGTCACGGTGCCCTGCAGAATGCAGGTCGAGTCGTCGGTCTTGAACAAACGGAAATAGCCGGCCGTGCCGCTCGCCGCGCCGGTCGTCGACAATGGCAATCCGTTGAGCGCCTTGCTGCCGCTGCTCGCCGATGCCGCCCAGTCCGACGCCAGATTGAACTGCGCCAATTTGGTACCGCTCGACGCCGTCGCGCAATTCGCCGGCATCGCGCCGGACCAGATTTCGAGCTTCGCCGATGTTCCGGCATCGGTCTCGATCGCATCGAGCCGGGCGTTGCGAGTCGATACCGCTAGCTGAATTGCCATCTCTTCCTCATGGGATATTGCGACTCGAACCGAATTCAGGGCGTGACGCCGGGGATCTCTTCAGCGGTGACGGTCAGTTCACCGTTGTCGTCCTCGTCGATCTGAGTGACGCGCACCGCCGCGCCCGACAGGCCGAGCGTGGCGTCGGTCAACAGCACGATGTCCATCGGCTCCAATAGCGAATAGCGCCAACCGAGCTTGAATTTGTACGTGTTGCGCAGATAGGCGGTGCGCTGCAATTGCAGTTGCGCCGAGATCGTCGCACTGGTGGGATTGGTGAAGGCGTGTGCCTGCACCGGCGGTGTGGTCCGCAGCCCATACTGGTCGATGAGGCCCTGGTCCCAGACCGGCAGGATCTGCGGGTTGTAGCTGTTGCTGCTGTCCATGTACTCGACGCTGAGCCAGTTGGCGGCCTGCGCCGGGTCGCTGCGGGTCAGCAGCACCGGGTCGCTGCCGCCGGCGCCGGCGCTGCTGAAATCGATGAAATCGCCGTCGCCGAGGCTGTATTGCCAGGTCAGGTTCGGGATCCAGGTCGCGGCGTTGGCGGCGAGCGGCTGGTCGCCATAGGGGATGATCTTCAGCGTGGTGCCCGACCACACGACCGCCGAGACCGTGAGTTGAGCGATCTCTTCAACCCAGCGCGCGCAAGGCTGCTGGCGGTCGAGCAGGAACGAAATGGCGATCTGAGCGGCCTGGCAGTAATTGCCCCAGTCGGCGATCGCACCGGCAGTATCGAGATTGCCGGCGGGAAACCCGGCGCCGTAACGCGGATTGGTCAGCAGGTCGCTGACGATCGCGTCGGGGCGCGCGTCGAACTGGAACTCCGGTCCGGCAGTCCCCGCCGCGACTCCGCCGATCTCGAACTGCAGGCTCGGCAAGGCCGGCGAACCGCCCAATTGCAGCGGCGTTCCGGTGACATAACAGGTCCCGGAATAGCCCAGCACCGGGGTGTTCGGGTCGGCGCTGGCGAACACCGGATCGGGCGACTGGCCGTCATCGCCGGCATAGCCGTTGAGCCCGACAGTGCCGAGGCCCTGGGCGACCCCGCCGTTCGACCAGATCCGCAAGTTGCCCGACGGGCCGGTGAACGAGACCGGGCCCTGGCACAGCCCGAACGCGACATCGACCGAGAAATTCTGGTTCGCGCCCTTCTTGCCGCCGGCCGGGCCGAGCCCCTTGCCGCCCTTGCCGCCGCTCGATCCGGAAAAGCCCCAGAACTCGATCAGGTTGACGCTGACGCGATGGGTTCCGTAGCACAGCGGGATCGCGCTGCCCGCCTGGCTCGTGTTGTAGCGCAGCGAGTTGAGCTGCGGGTGATCGAAGGCATTGACAAAGGGGGTCGGGCCGCCGCCCTTGCCGGTCACCTGCTCGGGCATGGCTCAGCCTTCCGCGGCGAACGGGGTGAAGAACCGCACCGCGCGGCCTTCGAGCGGGTAGCGCCTGGCGTCACCCCAGACGACGCCGATCGACCAGTAGGCATGGATCAGACATGGCCAGTCGACGACGATTGCCCCGTGGCTGTAGGTCCGGCCGAAGCGGAACAGCGCGATGTCACCCGGCAGGGGCGGGCCGTCGATGGTCGGCGCGTAGCGCAACAACCCCTCCATGTAACGCTCCGCGTCGCGGTGCAGGTGCCAGTCCGGCACATAAAAGGGCGGCTCGACATGCAAGGTCACGCCGGCGCGCTCATAGACTTCGGCGAGCAGCATCAGGCAATCGACCCCGGCGCCCTTGACCCGCCCGGCATGGTGGAACGGCGTCCCGAGCCACGCGCGGGCCTCGTCGACAACCGCCTGCCGGCGTGCAACCTCGCTGGTGCCGTTCATGCTGCGGCCTCCGGCGGCGGAATGTACGGAAAGCCCCCGTAGCGCAGCAGGTTGTCGAAGGTGGCGTTGCACGTTGCGACGGTATGGTCGCAGCCCGGCAACAGCCGGAACCCGTCGCCGACCGACACCGGCGACAGAAACGGCTTCAGCAACTCGACCGTGCCGCCGGCCAGCCGGGCGATCGTGCGCGAGGCGCCGCTGTTGACGCCCGAAATGGCGGTGACGGTGCCCTGGTCGTAGGCGGTGGCGGGGCTCGGGGTGAACCCGGTCGCGATCTGCGCCTGGCTCGATCCGGCCAATGCCGTCACCGTCACCGCGCCGATCCCGGTCGCGGCGCCGGCGGCGTTCCTGCCGTTCGTACGGTCGTAACCGCACATCGCATCGCCGAACACGTGCGTGCAGGACGCGCCGTAAAGCCGCCGCGGCATCTGCTGCAG
>DATLTH010000447.1:0-6825 GCA_035533695.1 Allostellaceae bacterium
GGCATCCGGGTGCGCGACCTCGACCGCGCTCTCGGCTTCTACCGGGTGTTGGGGTTTGCGTTGTCGCGCCGGGCGGAAGGTGATGCCGTCGCGATCATCCGCAACCCGCAAGGCATCGAAATCAACCTGATCTTCAATGCCGATACGGGTGACCCCGCGACGAATATCCTGATGGATGTCGGCGAGAAATATCCCGGCTATACCCATGTCGCGCTGGGCGTCGCTTCGATCCCGGCGACGATTGCCGCCTTGAAGGCCAATCAGATCGCGATAACGCAGGGGCCGGTAAAGTTCGGCAAGGACGGCGGCGTTTCGGTGTTCGTGCGCGATCCTGACCGCAACGTGATCGAGTTGCGCGGCCCCGATCAGGCCGAGATCGAGGGCGTCACGCCATACGTTCCCTGATCGGAGCGTTTCGCGCTCGGTATTCTTTCGCGGTGGACCCGGAACTGTTCTGGGGCGTAAAGACAAGGAACACAGCGCCCAATTGTTTGAAGTCTGGACCCAATTGGAAGCCCCCTTGCGCCGTCATCGCGAGCGGAGCGACGCAATCACGATGACATCGTGAAACGATGCAGAACACCCGGCTCCTCGCGCTCGATCACGATCTCGGCCCCGAGATCGACCTGCTGCGCAATTCGGTGCGCGATTTCGCCGAGGAGAAAATCGCGCCCATCGCCGCCGCGATCGACCGGGACGACCGCTTCCCCGGCGAGCTGTGGCCCGCGATGGGGGCGCTCGGATTGCACGGCATCACGGTCGAAGAGGAATATGGCGGCGCTGGCATGGGGTATCTCGCGCATTGCGTCGCGATGGAGGAAGTGAGCCGCGCCTCTGCTTCGGTGGGCTTGAGCTACGGCGCGCACTCGAACCTCTGCGTCAACCAGATCCGCCGCAACGGCAACGAGGCGCAGAAGAAGAAATATCTGCCCGACCTGATCTCGGGCAGGCATGTCGGCGCGCTGGCGATGAGCGAACCCGGCGCCGGCTCCGATGTCGTCTCGATGCGATTGCGCGCCGACAAAAAGGGCGACCGCTACATCCTCAACGGCACCAAATTGTGGATCACCAACGGCCACGTCGCCTCGACGCTGGTGGTCTATGCCAAGACAAGCCCCGACGCCGGGGCGCGCGGCATCACTGCCTTTCTGATCGAGCAGGGGATGCAGGGCTTCCGTCCGGCGCAGAAGCTCGACAAGCTCGGCATGCGCGGGAGCCCAACCTCGGAACTGGTGTTCGAGGACTGCGAGGTGCCCGCCGAAAACGTGCTGGGCCAGGTCGACGAGGGCGTGCGCGTCTTGATGAGCGGGCTCGATTTCGAGCGCGCGGTGCTGGCCGCCGGGCCGCTCGGCATCATGCAGGCGTGCCTCGACGCGGTGATCCCCTACATCCACGATAGGAAGCAGTTCGGCCAGGCGATCGGCGAATTCCAGCTGATCCAGGGCAAGCTCGCCGACATGTATGCCTCGTTCAGCGCCTGCCGCGCCTATGTCTACGCCGTGGCGCGGGCCTGCGACCGCGGCCAGACCACCCGCAAAGACGCCGCCGGCGCGATCCTCTACGCCGCCGAAGCCGCCACGAAGATGGCGCTCGACGCGGTGCAGATCCTCGGCGGCAACGGCTACATCAACGACTACCCAACGGGGCGCCTCTTACGCGACGCCAAGCTCTACGAGATCGGCGCCGGCACCTCGGAAATCCGCCGCATGCTGATCGGCCGCGAGATTTTCGCGGAGACCGCGTAATTGACACGCGTGACGCGCGAGACCAATTTCCCCGAATGGCCGACACCGTCACCCTCGAATTCCTTGGCGCCCAGATGGAGCGCATGCTCGCCGATCAGGGGGCGATGCGCGACGACATTCGCGTCCTGACCGCGATCGCCCTGCGCCACGAGAATACGCTGAAACACGTGGCCGAACAGATGCAGGACATGCTCGGCCAAATGCGAACCATGGTGGCGCAGCATCAGCGCTTCAACGATCGGTTGCGCCGGCTTGAGGGACAACCGGCGGAGTAGACGATCGGCGCCGGCACCTCGGAAATCCGCCGCCTGCTGATCGCCCGCGAGATCGCCAAGGGCTGACCCCGCGTTCCCTCGGCGCGGGCGCGGAACGCCGACCCCGCAGCATTTGTTAATCCGTCAGAGACCGCGCATCGGGCCGAGGCCATGGGTCTTATGCCCGGTGCGGCGCCACACTCAGACAGGGGACGCCGATGGCCAGCGAGACGCTGCACGAAGATCCCGCGAAACTCGGGCCGGCCGGTATCGATCGGCACCGCGCGATCGTCTCGCTGATGGAGGAGCTGGAGGCGGTCGATTGGTACGACCAGCGCGCGGCGGCGACCGGGGACGGCGAATTGCGCGCAATCCTCATCCACAACCGCGACGAGGAGAAGGAGCACGCCTCGATGGTGCTCGAATGGCTACGCCGACAGGACGCGGTGCTCGACGCCAATCTGCGCAAGTATCTGTTCACCGAGGGGCCGATCGGCGCGCGCGAGGCCGCGGCGACAGCGACATCCGCTCCCGCAGCTGCGGCCAACGATGATCTTGCGATCGGCAGCCTCAGGGCTGCGCTGGAGGGCTGAACGATGAACCATCTGATGCGCGACCTGGCGCCGATCTCGGCCGCCGGCTGGCTGGAGATCGAGAAGGAGGCGAAGCGGACGCTGAAGGCGACGCTGGCGGCGCGACGCATCGTCGATTTCAAGGGCCCGCAAGGCTGGGAGGCGTCGGCCGTTGCGGTCGGGCGCAGCCAGGCCATCGACCTTCCGGCGAAGAGCGGCGTCACGGCGCGGCTGCGGCAGGTGCTGCCGCTGGTCGAGCTGCGCGTGCCGTTCCTAATGCGGCGCGATGAGCTCGACGACATCGAACGCGGCGCCAGGGACCCCGATCTCGCCACCGTGATCGCCGCAGCACGGGCGATCGCGATGGCCGAGGACCATGCGGTGTTCCACGGGTTGCCTTCCGCCGGCATCCGCGGCATCTGCGAGACGCAGGCCAAGGTGGCGCTCTCGATCGGCGACGACTACGAGGCCTTCCCGGAAATTGTGACGACGGCGCTCAACCGATTGCGCGACGAAGGCGTCGACGGCCCCTACGCGATCGCGCTCGGCGAGCAGTGCTATGCCGGCGTGACCGATACGACCAGCGGCGGCTACCCGGTGCTCGACCATGTGCGCCATCTCGTCGACGGCCCGCTGGTGTGGGCGCCCGACCTTGACGGAGCGGTCGTGTTGTCGATGCGCGGCGAGGATTTCGAGTTGACGGTCGGCGAGGATTTCTCGATCGGCTACCTCGCGCACGATGCCGAGACGGTGCGGCTTTATCTTGAGGAGAGCTTTACCTTTTGGCTGTTGTCGCCGCAGGCCGCCATCCCGCTGGTGCATCGTGCGGCCGCAGCGGCGGCGCCGCGCCCGACCCCCCGCGCCCGCGCTGCTTGAGGGACACCCGCACTGCTTGAGCGACTAACGTCAATCCGCCTCGGCCAGGATTTCGGCGAACAGGGCGCGGTCGATGTTGCCGCCCGACAGCACGACGGCGACCCGCTTGCCGGCGAGCCGGGTGCGCTCCTGCAATGCGGCGGCGAGCGTCGCGGCGCCGGCGCCTTCGGCGAGATTGTGCGTGTCGGTAAACAGAATGCGCATCGCGCGGCGGATCTCGGCTTCCGATACGCTGACGATGCGGGCCGCACCCCGGCGAATGATCGCCAGCGCCTGTTCGTCGGGCACCCGCACGGCGAGGCCGTCGGCGATCGTGTCGGCGGAATTGGTGCTGACGGCATGCCCGGCGGCGAAAGACAAGGCGTAGGCCGGGGCGTTGGCGGCGACGACGCCGACGATTTCGGCGCTCTCGCCCAAGGCGTCGCGCGCCGCGATCATGCCGCAGATGCCGCTGCCGAGCCCGATCGGCACGTAGACCGTGTCAAGCCCATCGACCGCGCCGAACAATTCCATGCCATAACTCGCCACCCCCTCGACAAGACGCGGATCGAACGAGCGCACAAGGTGGAGAGCGTCGGCCGACGCCCGCGCCGCGGCGTATTCGTAGGCCGCCTGAAAATCATGGCCATGCTCGACGAGGGTGGCGCCGAACGCCTGCATCGCCCGGTTCTTCTCGACGCTGTTGCCGTGGGGCACGACGATCGTCGCCGCGAGCCCGAGCCGCGCCGCCGCGTAGGCGATCGATTGCCCATGATTGCCGCGGGTCGCGGTAATCACCCCCTTGGTCGCGGGCTGGAGGCGGCGCAGATCGTCGAGATAGACCAGCCCGCCGCGCAATTTGAAGGCGCCGATCGGCGTGTGGTTCTCGTGCTTGACCCATAATTCGGCGCCGAGCCGGTGCGACAAGAGCGGCCAACAATATTGCGGGGTCGGCGCGATCACGCTACGAACCAGCGCGGCGGCTTCTTCGAGACGGTCGAGGGAGGTCATCACCGGGTCCACTGCCATCGATGACGGGGCGGGATGGGCGCCCCGCAGAACTTTCACTTCTACCGTAGCGCATTTTTTCGCTAGGAAGGGCCGCTGCGAAAACCAGGCGCCGCGATGCCCGGCCGTTGACGATCGGCCGGGAGGGCGGCGAAGCAACAAGGGGAACGATGGATAGGACCAGGAACACCGGTTTTGCCGACCGTCTCAGCGCCGCCGCCGAGGCGAAGAAGGCCCAACTGGAGCGCTTGCTTGAAGCGCGGACGGCAGCGGAAAGTCCCGAAGCCGTCGAGCGGCGCGCCGCACGCGAGGCCGTCAGGGCGGCGCGCGACGCGCGTCTTGCCGAGAAAAAGGCCGCCAGACTGGCCGAGCAGGAGCGTCAGGCGGCCGCCCTCGCCGCGGCGCAAGCCGCCGAGGCCGCCGCCCGCGAGGTGGCATTGCGCGACGAGCAAGAGACCAGGGAGCGGGAATACGCCGAGCGCGTGGCGCGCGAGGCCGCCGAGGATGCCGAGAAGCAGGCCGCACGCGATGCCCGCTATGCGGCCCGCAAAGCGCGCAAGCGCAAGGGCCGATAGCACCTGCGCCCGCCCGGCGCGGGGCCAATCCCCATACGTCATTGAAAAAGAATGGTGCCCAGGGGCGGAGTTGAACCACCGACACACGGATTTTCAGTCCGTTGCTCTACCAGCTGAGCTACCTGGGCGCCAGGAACGCGCGCGCTTATAGAGGATGTCCGCGCCGGCTGTCCAGCACCGCGGCTCTTGGGTAGTGTCTCATACGCTACCGGCTCTTGGTCTCGCGGAATACCAGCGCGCGACGCGCGGCAGCGGCGGGGATTGATGGGCGAGCGGCTTGAGCTCATGATTTCGGAGCGGCACATCCGCGCGCGCACCGCCGCGCTCGGCCGCCGGATCGACGCCGACCATCGCGGGGCCGTGCTTTCCCTCGTCGTGGTGCTGAAGGGCGCGGCGGTCTTCGCCGCCGACCTGATGCGGCAGATCAAGACGCCATCGACGCTCGATTTTGTCGCCGCATCCTCCTATGGCAGCGGCACGAGGTCATCCGGCCGGGTCGCACTCGATGGCATAGCGGGCCTCGACGTCGCCGGCCGGCATGTGTTGATTATCGAGGACATTCTCGACACCGGCCGGACCGTCGCCGCGATCGACGCGGCGCTGCGGGCGCGCGCACCGGCCAGCCTCGCGCTGTGCGCATTGTTGCGCAAGCCCGCCGCCCGGGAGCTTGCGTTGCCGGTCGCCCATATCGGCTTCGACATTGCGGACGACTTCGTTGTCGGCTGGGGGATGGATTACGCCGAACGCTACCGCAACCTTCGCGGCATCTACCGCCTGATCCTCGACGGTCGCAGCGCCCTCTAACCCGCCAGCTTTTTCTTCAGCAGATCGTTGACGAGGGCCGGGTTGGCCTTGCCGCCGGTCGCCGTCATGACCTGGCCGACGAAAAAGCCGAGGACCTTGGGGTTCGACGCGTACTGAGCGACCTGGGCCGGGTGGGCGGCGAGCGCGGCATCGACCGCGGCGGCGATCATGCCCGCGTCGCTGACCTGGCGCAGGCCTTTGCGCTCGACGATCAGATCGGGCGCCGCGCCGGTCTCGACCATCTCGGCGAAGACGTCCTTGGCGATGCGGCCGGAAATCGTGCCGTCGCCGATCAGGTCGACCAGCATGCCGAGCCGCTCGGGGGCGACCGGGGATTCGTCGATCCCCAGCCCCAGCCGGTTCAGCGCGCCGAACAGGTCGCCCATCACCCAGTTGGCCGCCGCCTTGGCATCGCGGCCTTCGGCAACTTTCTCGAAATATTCGGCGGTGGCGCGTTCGGCGACAAGCACCTCGGCATCGTCGGCCGACAGCCGGTAACGGGCGACAAAGCGCGCCTTTTTGGCGTCGGGCAATTCCGGCAGCTGGGCGCGCAGCCGCTCGACCCACTCCGGCTCGAGCACCAGGGGCAGCAGATCAGGGTCGGGGAAATAGCGATAATCGTAGTCGTTTTCCTTCGAGCGCATCGGCCGCGTCTCGCCGCGAACGCTGTCGTAGAGGCGGGTCTGCTGCGCGACCGTGCCGCCGCCCTCGATCAGGTCGACCTGCCGGCGCGCCTCAACCTCGATCGCCTGCATCACAAAGCGCACCGAGTTCAAATTCTTGATCTCGCAGCGCGTGCCGAGAGGGTCGCCCGGGTGGCGCACCGAGACGTTGCAGTCGCAGCGCAGCGAGCCCTCTTCCATGTTGCCGTCGCAGGTGCCGAGATACCGCAGGATCGAGCGCAGTTTGCGCAGGTAGATGCCGGCCTCCTCGGCCGTGCGCAGGTCGGGCTCGGAGACGATCTCCATCAGGCCGATGCCGGCGCGGTTGAGGTCGACATAGGTCTCGCGCG
>DATLTH010000448.1:0-2051 GCA_035533695.1 Allostellaceae bacterium
TGGACGCAAGATATAGATGAGCAAAAAAGCATTTCAACCGTATCAGGATCGGCGGCCGAATACCCGGTCGGCGGTGCGGCCGATCAGCTGGGTCATCGCCGCGTCGAAGCAGCCGGCAACAACGCCGCCGACCACCGGCACGAACCGGCCAAGCCGGGCAGCGCCGCGCGCCCCCGCTTCGCAGGCGATCGGCACCGCCGTATGCCGTGCCTTCTTGAACAACGCCGGCGCAACCCAGCCGACCCCATCGCGCGCCAGCCGGGTGCCGAACCGGACCCCGGCATCCTTCACCGTGTCGGTGGCCCTGGCGCCGGTGAGGCACGCGAACACCAAGGCCCGCACCTCGGCGCTGCGAATGTCGTGGCCGCGCAGATGCGCAATCGCCGCGACAAGGCGCACCTGAAGATAGAGCGCGCTGGCGAGATTGGCCGGCAAGGCCGCCGGCAACGCGACAAAACCGCCGCACCCGGTGAGGAAGCCGGCAGCGCCGGCGACGCCGCTCTGCCAGGCGATCAGCGCGCCGACCGCCTCATTGGCACTGGCGTGTCGGGTGGCGTAGCGGACGGCAAGATCCTCGGCGCCGTCGAGCCCCGGCATGCCGCCCACCGCCCTGCCGTAGGCCCAGTCGAAGACCTGCATCAGCGCCGCGCGCAACGCGCCGCTCCGGCCGGCGTGGTCGCCCGCCCCATTCCATTCCGCTTCGGCTGTGCTGGCGAAGGACATTTCAGCCTCTATGTGGCGCCGCCGCCGTTGACCGCAATCATCTGTGATGGCGGTTCGCCATGATTGTCATTCCGCGCGTGCCGACGCAATCTCGCGCAAGACCCGTAAACCTGGAGGATATGCCCATGCTGTTCACCTGCCTGCCGGAAGGCGCGCCGATCCCGGGCCGGTTCCCGGGGCCGATCCATGCGCGCGGCAAATGGTTCACGATCGACATCCATTGCCATCTGTTGACCCCGAAAGCCGAGGAGATGGTCAAGGCGGCCGGCATGTCGAGCGACTGGCAGCCGCGCATGCAGTTCGCCAACGAGCACACCAGGCGGATCAACCGCGAGCAGGCCGAGCGCACCCGCACGCAGTTCTCCTCGATCGAGAAGCGCCTCGCCGACATGGACCGCATGGGCATCGACATCCAGGCGATCACGCCCTCGCCGGCGCAGACCTATTACAGCGCCGACCCCGATCTCGGGCTCGCGACGGCGCGGGTCATCAACGACAACATCGCCGAGAGCTGCGGCAAATACCCCGACCGCTTCGTCGGGCTCGGGACGGTGCCGTTTCAGGCGCCGGAGCAGGCCGTCGCCGAGATGGACCGGCTGCACAAGTCACTCGGGCTGCGCGGCGTCGAGATCGCCACCAACGTCGCCGGCGCCGATTTGTCCGAGCCGCGCTTCCGGCCGATCTTCGCCCGCGCCGAGGAATTGGGCCTCGTCCTGTTCATGCACCCGACCGGCTTCCCCGAGGCCGGCCGCTTCCGCGACCATTATTTCACCAACATCATCGGCAACCCGCTCGATACGACCGTCGCCGTGCATCACCTGATCTTCGGCGGCGTGTTGCACGCGCATCCCAACCTGAAGCTCGTTCTGTCGCATGGCGGCGGCTATCTGCCGGCCTATTCGGGCAGGATCGACCACGCCGCGGCGGCCCGCCCGGACACCTGCGAGTGCCTCCACCACATGCCGACGACCTATCTGAAGCGGCTCTATTTCGATGCGCTCGTCTATACCGACCACCAGCTGCAATATCTCGTCGACCAGTACGGTGCCGACCATATCCTGGTCGGCACCGACTACCCGGCCGACATGGGCGAAATCGACCCGATCGGCTTTGTCGAAGGCGCCCCCGGCCTCGACGATGCCGAACGCCGCGCCATTCTCGGCCGCAACGCTGCGCGCCTGCTCAATATCGAGATGCCGCCGGCCGCCCCGTAGGCGGCTTTCCGCAGGCCGACGCGGCCGTTCACTCGCGATCGCGCTCGACGATAGATCGGCAACGTTTTCCGTAGGCCGGCCGGCGCCGTCGGCGGCAGGACGCTGAACGTTTGT
>DATLTH010000449.1:0-4718 GCA_035533695.1 Allostellaceae bacterium
GAACGCCGCGATCCGGGGCAACCATGCATCGATGAGTTTCTGATGCCGCCTGTAAAATGCGCGGTTCTTGCGGATGAATTCGATTTTCCAGCGCGGGAACTCATTGACGCGATCGCGGGCGTAGGACGGGAGTGCCTCCGCCGTTTCGGCGGCATCGAGGCGCGCGAGGCTCTGCCCCAGCGCACCTGTGTACCGCCCTAGTCCACGAAAGCCGCGGGCATGCGGGGTGGACAAAACATAAGGATAGGTCGCCCTGAACTCCATCGCCCAAATCGGCCAGCTCGGCAGAGGTTCCTGTGCCGGCAGCGCGTTGATCAGCTCCTGCCAGGCGCTCAGGTATTCCACGAATTGCGGTTCCAGATATCGCGCTTCGGGCGGGCGCTCGTCGAGCACAGCTCGGATCGACAGCTCCGCGGGTGGTTGGCGGCAGGGCCACTGAAAGCCGTCCAGACCGCCTCTCCTCCCCACAATGAAGGCGCGCTCGCGGACTTGCGGGACGCCGAACATGTCAGGGGACAGCTTCTCCTCGGATACGGCGTATCCCGCGTTCTCGAGTTGCTCGCGGATGCCGCGCCACGTCGCACCGCCCTTGTGCCTCATCAGGTTTGGCACGTTCTCCATAATCAGCATTCTCGGCCGTCGTCTATGGAGGACGGCCACGATGTAGGGCACCAGGTCGCCCCACCGCGGACATTTCGGGCCGAGCTGGTCCCCCGCCTTGGAGTAGTTCTGGCAGGGGAAGCCGGCGCAGAGCACGTCGTGAGGGGGAACATGTTGCGGCTGGACAGTTCGGATGTCGCCGTGAGGGCGTATCCCAAAATTTTTTTCGTAGAGCTCGGCAAGTTCTGGGTCTATTTCACAGGCAAAAATACACTCAAGTCCCAGGGAAGTCAGCGCCTGGTGGAATCCCCCAAGTCCTGCGAACAGATCAATGAAACCTAGGTGGCCACTCAGCTCACCAGCTATGGTCCGGACCGGTGGTCGTTGCATGTCTTGGTATTCTCCGATCGACCGATGGGCTGATTGTTGCTCTATATGGTTCATGGCATCGGCCAACGTGCGGCGGCACGATTCCATCCGAATCAACTGGATATAGACGGAAGCAATGAATCGCGTAAAGGTTCTTGGCCGGTTTGCGGCGCGCGAGGTGTGCTCGGGAAGCCGCCGCCTCACGCCGGCGCGGTCATGTTTCGCTCTTCAAGCTATTGCGTATCCAAAAGGCGTCGGAAATCTAGCGGACGCTCTGACGCATTCTCGTCGAGCGTGAGCCGGTCCATCGTCCGATCGTAGAGTTTTGTGGCGCGCCGCCATCGCCCGTGCGTGCGCAGACGTGCTGCCGCTGCGTGACCCGAATTTGCCTAATAGGCCACCTTGAACGTCGGGCTGTCCTCGGGCCGTGTGCGGCGGTGATCGTAGATGCGGGTGGTGGCGATGCTGGCATGCCCGAGCCATTCCTGCACCTTGGCGATGTCGGCCTGGTGGTCGAGCGCATTGGCGGCGGCGGTCGCGCGAAGCGGCCGTCTTACAGGATCGCCTCGATGCCTTTGCGGCGGATGACGTTCAGCAGCACAAGGGCAGGGCCGGTCGGCCTTTTTGCGCCGCGCTCAAGCTTTGCCACATAGCTTGTGGTTACGTTGAGATAGCGGGCGAAGACGGCCTGGCTGAGATGCGCACGATCGCGCAGCGCGCGGATCTCGTCGCCGCTGATCGGCTCGGCCAGGACCTCGGCCTTGGCACCGAGATGGCGCATGGTGATTTTGTCGTGCGCCGCGGCGTCGATCACGCCGGCCCGGCGCATGCCGTCAGCCGTCTCCAGCAGCGCCGTCGTCAGTCGGCTAGGGCCCTTCGTCTTCGTCATCATGCACCTCCTGCAGAATCTCCTCCTCGATGGCACGCGCGATCCGCGCCGCGTCCGCCGCCAGCCAGGCGACACCGATCTCGCACAGCGTCACCAGCTCGTCCTGGCCAATGTTCTCCCGCTCGCGCTTGGCGAAGCCGTACAGAAAGACGGCCCGCTGGTCGGCGCGGTAGGCAATTAGCATGCGGTAACCGCCGGAGCGGCCTTGCCCGGAGCGCGCCACGCGCTGCTTAATCAGGCCGCCACCGAGATCGGCATCGATGAGGCCGCGCACCGCGTGGCCGACAGCGTCGGCCAAGTTGCGATCGGTGATCCGCTCGCTGCGGGTGAAGCGCCCGAACCATTTGGTTTTGTAGATCCGCACGCCATATCCTGGTCCCATGTACCATAGCACTGTGGACCATATTTACAAGTCCCTCAAGTGGCCAGATTTGCCGGCCTAGGACGGCCACGTTAATGATACATAAAGGAGGTTATGTTGCGTTTCGCCAATCTGTCGTATCGAATGTCCTCCTGTTCTGAACACTCTCGATCTGCCAGAGGTACACGGCGATACCGTCAATTCGGCTCCGGGCGACGAGCTTGGTCCTAAATGTTTTGGGCAATTCGACCTCATACGCCGACTGGAATTTTCTGTAGAATCTCCTGAGGTTCCCCTGAGCAGATTGTACGTAAACCGTCTTCGTCTTTGATCCCAGGACGGGATTAAGCAATTCCGTTAAGAACGGAAGATCCACACCATCGCGGTATCTGAGATTGAGAAAATTCCGCTCGAAGTGTTGACGTAGTCCAGCTGCCAAAAAATACCGACGAACATGTCCCTTATCTCGAAAACATTCGAGTCTCAGAAGGTCATCGAGGATGGCCTGTTTGGAATATGACTCGTCCCGCACCCATTTGGACTCTATCACACATTCAATCTTATCAGAGTGTCGCGTCAGCAGTGCAAAATCGACTTGCTTAGGCCTACCGACGACACTCTTTGCGAATTGTGGATGATTAAGCTCTGGCACGATGATGCCGCTGTGGTGCGTGGAGACGAATTCTGCGATCGGCTGAGTAAGATAACTTTCAGAAAACATCATAGAACGACCGCACATTCTCTGGAATGACAGCCAACGGTGAACCGCCCTGACAAGGAGCTTCAGGTCAGCGTCTTGCATCTACGGAAAACCATGAATTGGACCGGATCCCGCGTCCCGTGCCCACCTGAGGGATCAGAGCCGAATCCTCTCCACCTCATCCTGCGTCAGCCGCTCCTTTGTCCGGTCGTAGAGCTTCGTCGTGCGTGGGCTCTCGTGCGCGGCCATCGCCTGAGCATGCTCCAGCGATCCGCCATTGGAAAGATACGCTGTGATCCCGGTTGCCCGAAAACTGTGGTTGCCGATCGGCGCCATGATGCCGGCGCCCTTAGCGCGGCGGCGGATCATGCGCCAGGCGTCCGCCTGCGTCATCGGCTGCTCGGTCAGCACGTGGGCGGCGTGCCGAGGGCTGGTGCGGAACAGGAAGCCCTTGCGGTCCTCGGCGCTGCCGGCGGTGTCGATGTAGGCGCGCAGCGCCTCGGCGAGCGCATGATGGCACGGCATCGCGTGCTGCTTGCCGCCTTTCTCATGCAGCTGAATCTGCCAGCCGGCGCCCCGCGGCCGCAGGTCCTCCACCTTCATCTTCAGCGCCGCGGTGATGCGCGCGAACGAATAGGTGAGGGTAGCGATCAGCGCCCGGTCGCGCAGGTCGCGTACGGCCTCGGTCGGGATGCTGTCGATCAGCTTGCGCCACTCGGCGGCGTCGAGCACCGGCGTCTTGCCTGTCTTCACGACGTGCTTCGGCCCGCGCACGGCCGCGGCCGGGTTGTGCGGCACCACCTGACCGGTGATCAGCCAGTCGAACAGCATCCGCACGGCGGCGAGCTGCTGCTTCACGTCCGGCGCCGAATGGGTCAGCCCGCGCGTCTCGATATAGGTCGCGACATCGTACGGGCGGATTGTCGTCAGCGTCAGGCCGCGCTCGTCGCACCAGGCGAAGAAGGCGAAGCACGCGCGCGCGTAGGCGCGGCGCGTGTGCGGATTGCGGATGTTGGCGGTGAAGAATTCGACGTAGCGCCAGCCGGCCGCCTCGCCGGCGTCGGCGATCAGCGCCGGCACCAGGCGGGTATCGGTGGATAGGGCGAGGGCGCCGGACGAAACCACGGTCGGAAGAGTGGTCATTCCCGGAACCCTCCATCCTCGGCGATGGCGGTCATGTCGCGAGCGCCGTGCAGCACGCGAATGACCGCGATCTCGTCCGGCTGCGGCCGGTAGTAGATGGCGTAGGCGCCATGGAAGGTGACACGCAGGCCGGGCGCGAGCTGATCACGCGCCGGCGCCGCCAGCGGAAAGTGCCGCACCGGCTGCAGGGCGGCTTCGATCCCGGTGACGAAGCGCGTGGCGATTTCTTCGGACGCTTCCGCGGCCAGCCAGGACCAGATCTCGGCAAGATCCGCTTCGGCCGCGCCGGTCAGGCGGAGGGGGAGCGGCTGGCTAATAGCTTTCTCCCTCGTTCGATGATCCGATCGGCGTCGAAGTCCTGCACGCGGCCTTCGGCAAGGTCCGTGAGACCCTTGTCGATATCCGCCTTGAGCGCGGCGAGCTCCTGCAGCTGCAGCGCGCGCTTCATCTTCCAGTCACGCAACGCTTCGCGCACCACCTCGCTGGTCGAGGCATAGTCGCCGCCGGCGACGGCGCCCTTGACGACGGCGGCCATTTCGGACGGCAGCGTGATGGTCAGCCGTTCAATCTCGGCCATAGCGATCCTCCTGCGGGAACCCCCGCCAAACCGTTTGCATACTATATCATACTTGTGAGGCTTCGCAAAGCTCCGGTAA
>DATLTH010000450.1:0-19107 GCA_035533695.1 Allostellaceae bacterium
GATGAGGCCGACGCGTTCGTCCTCACATTTGCCGAGCCCGTAACGGCGCGGGCGCAGCAGGCGATTCTGCCCGGCCTGAATCCACTCGCGCTGCCGTCGCGCAGCAGAGCCGAAGACTACGACCCGATCTGGTCCGGCGCCGACATGCCCAAAGGCCGGGGAGCCCCGCGGAATTGGACCCCCGGCAAAGGCTTCAGCTAACCGGCCGCTCTTAACCGCCGCGCGCTATGCTGTCCCTCATGCGATTGATTCCCCGGCCCTGGCTTTCCGTCGCCGCGCTGCTTGGTGCCTGGATCCTCATCGCCGGTCTCGCCCGGGCCACCGTCTCGACCACCGCATCCAGCACGACCGCGCAAGGCAACGGCGTCACAACCAGCTTTTCGTACGCGTTTGAAATCCCTAACGCTGGCGACGCGGTGGTGCAGGTCACCGACACGACCCAGACGCCCAATGTCGTCACCACCCTCACCGCGACGCAATACACCATCACCGGCCTCGGCTCGGCCACGGGAGGCACCGTCACGCCCACCGGCGGCGCCTTCACTTATCCGCTCGCGTCCGGCTACACGATCACGGTCTCGCGACTCGTCCCGCTGATCCAGTCCACGAGCCTATGCAACCAAGGCATCACGTTCTGCGCCATTGAAGGGGCGCTCGACTACCTGACCTTTGCCGTCCAGCAAGTTCAGACAGAAGTGTCGGTCATCCAGTCCCAGATTACCGCCGGAACCGCCAATCTGCTCGGTTACGTCGCACCGTTTGACTCGATCCAGGCGCTCCGCAGCAACCAGATTGCGTATGCTCAAGTCAGCGTCGCCAGCTATTATGGCGCGGCCACAGGCGGTTCCGGCGGCGGCAATTTCCAACTGCGCGCCGGAACCTGCACGGACGACGGCGGCACAGTCATTGTCGATGCCGCTAGTCATTGCTACTACCGCGAAATCGGCAATACCACGCTCTATCCGGCGTCATGGTTCGGTGCCAAATGCGACGCGACGACCGACGATACGACCGCACTCACCGATGCCTACAATGCGGTGCCCACCGGAGGCGCTGTCCAGATCAGCGGGGTGTGTGATTTCACCGCACTCACGCTCAGTCGGAACGTGTTTTTCGACGGCAACGGCTTCTGGACGACCATTACCAACGCCGGGTTCGGCGGCACGAGCTGGACCGACACGACGAAATATGGCGGCTCCGTGCTGCGCTGTACGAGCACCAGCGGCGCGTGCCTGACGATCGGCCAGACCGCCAATACTGGCGGCCGATTCGCGGTGAACAACGTGCTTGTTCTTGGACCCGGATCGGGCTCCGAGGTGTGCATCGAATTCGGCGACGCGGGAGGCACGATCGGGGGTGGCTACTCGCAATGGACCGGCCTCGGGGTGGCGAACTGCTCCACCGATATCGATCTCGGCTACACCGCGTACGTAATGTTCAACTCACCTTATATCGCAGCATCCAATATCGGCGTCGATGCGGTTAACGTGAATGCCGCGACCATCATATTCAACAATGCGACAATCATCAACGCGATCGACTACGGCTATCTCGACGCGGTCGGCGCGAACGGCATCCAGTTCAACGGAGGATTTTTTGGCGCAAATCCGTCTGGCGCGGTTTCGTTCAGTGTCGCCGGCGGCTCGGGGTTCCAAGTACGCAATGCCTGGATCGAGCACGATCAGGCCGATGCCGTCTACGACATCGTGCTGAACGGCACCAACAATGCGCTGATAAAGGGTAACCTCGACCTCAAGAAGGGCATCCACGTTCTCGGCGTGACCACCGAAGGAACCGTGATCGAGGATAACTGGGCCAACACCGCCAGCGGCTACACCCCGACGCTGCTGATCGACAACACCGTCGTTGCCGCCGTCCAGGAGCGCGGCTGCAACACCGGTCTCGCGGTCACCGACAATAGCGGCTATTTGAGTGAGGCCGGGTGCGGCGTCCTCAACCTCGGCGTCAACGCCGGCGCGCCGACGATCGCGAATTCAGCCGCATTTTATCGCGGCGCCATCTACGGCGCGACCGTGTCGGGCCAAGGATCGACCGGCGACGTGTGCATCGCCAACTATCTGGGTACATGCGCCGTCTACATTCCGCACAATTCTTTGTCCGTCGTCGCGGGCGGCGGCGAACTTGCCAATACCGCCACATCGGGATTCCTCTACGCCCCGACGACGACGAGCGGTCTTCCGAGCGGGACGCCTGCGACCGTGTCCGGCTTCTCGCCCATCGTGATTGATGTAACGGACAACAAGGTTTGCTTCTGGAACGGCTCGGCCTGGAAATGCGCGCTAGGCTCGTGAGCACGAAATGAAGGAGATGGCAATGCGCGACCGATTGATCGTAATGGCTGGGGCGTTGTGCGGCGCGCTCTTCGCCGGCTTCGTTTTTTCGCTCCGGCCCGCCCCTCTGCTCGCGCAATACAGCCCGACCGGAACGATCCCCCCCACCCTCGGCCTGGTCGTAACGGCTTGCGGCACGCTGCCGCCCGGCACGACCTACACCGCTGGTCAACTGGCGCCGGTCACGCTCAACGTCGCCGGCTCGTTCTGCGTCAACCAGTGATTGAATTCACCGTGGAATCCGCCGCTCGGATCGAGCGCGAGATCGCGCCCCTCATCGCCGCGCACGCGGCGGAATCTGCTTACCTGCCACTGGATCTCGAGTGCGCCCATTATTTCGCCCTCGACGACGCTGCACGTCTCGTCACCGTCACGGCACGCGACGACGGGAGGCTCGTCGGCTACGACGCGTTCACCGTCGGCGCGCATCCGCATTTCGCCACCGCGTTTCACGCGGTCAACGAGGGGATTTTCGTCGCCCCCGGATCGCGGAGAGCCGCCGTCAGCCTCATCCGCGCCGCCGAACGTCATCTCGCCCGCGCCGCGCTCAGCCGCTATCACGGCTCGGTACGGATTCATTATCAGAGTCCCGGTAAACTGCCACGCGTCGGCAAACTGTTCGAGGCCCTGGGATACGAAATGATCGGCATGCTGTGGAGCAAGACGGTGGCGGCCGGCTGACATGCCGCCCGTCGCCCTTCCCCTCGCCCTAACCGCGCTCGGCGCGGTGGGCGGCGCCGCCGCGGGAGCGGGGCTGCTCGGCGCGACCGCCGCCACCGTGGCCGGCGGCGTGTTGTCCGGGGCCGTCGCCGGCGGCGCCATCGGCGGAACAGTCGGGACGGGGGTCTCGGCCCTGACCACCTCCGCGTCCCTACCGACCCTGGCGCTTCCCTCGGCACCGCCGGGCGCCAATCCCCCAACCGCCGCGAATGCGCAGGCCCAAGGCGCGGGGAACGCCGCGCAGCAGCAGGCCGCCGCCGCTGCGGGAGCGGGCTTTGCCAACACCATCACCAACCAGGGTGGCGCGCCGGGGCTTCCGCTCGCCAACACCACCCGAAAGCAGCTCATCTAAGCCTTAACGGCATTCCGGTTATCGTCGGCTATGACCGACGATAACACGACCGAGCCCAGTCCCTATAAGCGCGCGCGCGTCGCTCGCCGCGCCTCCCAAGCGCACCACGCCGATTATGAGGGCATGGGCGCCAAGCGCTTCGCCCGACAGCCGCCGCGCATTCTGCCGCCGCCCGCCTACCGCAACGAGGATTGGACCGCGCTTCGCGGCCACCTCGAGCAGCGGCTTAACATGCTCCGATCATGGCGCTATTCCTGGGTCGAAAACTGGTGGCTCCTGGAAGGCTACATCCTGCCCCGCCGCGGCATCTTCATCAACGCGGCGATGCCCACGCCCAACACCATGATCCGCGGCGTCCAAGTCAACCAGAACATCGTCGATCCTACCGGCACCTACGCGATGCGTCGTTGCGCCGCCGGCATGTTCAACGGCCTCATGTCGCCGAGCCGACCATGGTTCAAGCTCAAGCCCGCGTTTTTCGCACGCGATATCGCAGATCCTGACAGCCAGGAATGGTTCGAAGAGGTCGAATCGCGGATGTACACGGTGATGGCGCGCTCAAATTTTTATACCGAGGGCGCCGGCCAATACGAGGACATCGTCACCTTCGGCACCGGCCCGCAGATCATCTACGAAGACGATCAGGACATCATCCGCTGTTATACACCGTGTCCCGGCGAATATTTCATCGCTGCCGGCGCCGACCTCCGCGCGCAGTCGCTGTACCGGCTGTGGAATATGACGGTCGCTCAAATCGTCGATATGTTCGGCGTGGCGAACTGCCCGCCATCTGTGCAAAAGCAGTGGCAGTCGAAAGGCGGCAGCCTGGAAGTGGAATGGCTCGTGGCCCACGCGATCGAGCCGAATTTCCCGATTGACGCCCCCGGCATGGGCCGAATCGATGCGCTCCCCGGCGATTTCACGTACCGCGAAATCTATTGGCTCTACGGCGGCGACGGCGATTATCCGATGAGCCTCACCGGATTCAACGATCCACCGTTTGTCGCGCCGCGATGGGCGATCACCTCGAATGATCCTTACGGCCGGTCGGTCGGGATGGACGTATTTTTCGACATCCTGCAGCTCCAGGTGGAAACGAAGCGCAAGGCAGAAGCGATCGAGAAATTGGTGCGGCCGCCAATGCTGGCCTCCATGGACCTGAAGAATGAACCCAACAGCATCCTGCCAGGGCGCGTGACCTATGTGAACCAGCTTGACGCCGGCAAGGGTATGCGACCGATCTACACCGTCAACCCGGAAATCGCCGAGATGCAGCAGGACATCCAGGCGATTCAGGTGCGCATCAAGGAAGGCTTTTTCAACGACCTGTTCGCGATGCTCGAACAAACCGGCGACCACCGGATGACCGCAACGGAAGTGTCCCAGCGGAACCAGGAAAAGCTCCAACTGCTCGGCCCTGTGATCGAGCGCCTTCAGAATGAAGATCTTGGTCCCAAGGTGAAGCGGGTTTTCAGGGTTCTCGAGCGAAAAGGGCTTTTGCCGCCGCTGCCCCAAAGCCTCCATGGCGTGCCACTCGGAATTGAATACGTGGGGATGCTATCGCTGGCGCAAAAAGCGGCCAAAACCGCGACGATGGAACGCTTCGCCAATACCGCCATGGCGTTGGAACAGCGCGATCCGAGCGTGGCTGACTGCTGGGACAAAGGCGAATGGCTCAAAGAGTACGGCGACGATCTCTCGCTATCCAAACGGATCATGAACTCGCCACAGAAAATCCAGCAGCTTCGCCAGACGCGCGCCCAGGCCCAGCAACAGGCGAATGCCCAGGCCACAATCTCCCACGCCGCCGATACGGCGAAGACTTTGAGCGATGTCGATGTGGGCGGCGGCCTCAACGCGATCCAGCTCATGACCGGGATGGCTCAGCCCGCAGCGGCCGGATGACGTCCGTACTCGGCCGACTCGGCTATCCGCGCATGTCCAGGACGGCGGCCGCAGACCGCCGCACGAGGAAAATCAACGGCTTGGCGGACACCGGCGCACCGCCGCGCGCTCACCGGCGCACCGTCGCGCTTCAAAGATCGTAGGTAATCTCCGTTAACCTTCCGCGCCTATGCTTCGGCGCGTGGACGAATTTCCGCGCGACTTCCCGAACACGTCCTCGCCGCTCACCGAGCGCGAGGCATTCGGCAACGCCGCCGATCGCTTGGGCGACGCGGCCTCAGGACTACGGCGCATCGCCACCGAAAAGCTCGGCCGGAACGAATTCGCCCATGCCATGGCACGGACCTCCAATGCCCTCACTTGTGCCAGGGACGCGCTCCGGGGCGTGGCGCTCCTGCGTTCCGACGAACGCTACATCGCGCTTGCCGCGCTCGCTGACGACCTGCGCGCCAGCTACCTCGGCCTTTCCGTCACGAAACTCACCTATTGGCCAGCTCGCGAACTCTGCGCCATCGCCGCGGCAATTGATTTCGCGCGCGTGAAGATCATGAAACTCAAGGATGCGCCAGAGCCGCCGCTCATCGACCGGACGCTTCGAAAAACGCCGTCTGGGATCGACCTCACCCATGTCGGAAAGCCCAAATGGCAGTGATCCTACTCTTCGGCCACGGTTATGTCGGCAGCCATTTGGCGCGGACGCTGCGTGCGTCCTTCGACCTGATCTGGCGCCGTCATGACGAACCGTTCCGGGTTCCCCTTCCGGACAGCGCGATCATCGTCAACGCCGCCGGATTCGTCGGCACCCCCAACGCCGACGCCTGCGAATTGCAGCGCGACGCCTGCGTTGACGGCAATGTTACTTGGCCGGCTCGGCTTGAACGCTGGGCCGGTGCTGTCCCGGTGCTCCACATCGGCTCGGGGTGCCTCTACCATGGCGGTCCTTGGACCGAGACCGAAAAGCCGGCACCGCTCGACACCTTGAGCTTTTATTCCCAATGCCGCATCCTCACCGAATCGGCGCTGCGGCCGTTCCTCGGAAAATCCTGGCTGCTGCGCATCCGCCAGCCGTTCAGCGCTGACCCGCACCCGCACAATCTCCTGATGAAGCTCCGGCGCTATCCGCGCCTCGTCAACCACACCAATTCGATCACGTGTCTCGACGATCTCGGCCACGTCGTCACACATTTCCTGCGGCATCGGCCGGAGCCCGGCCTCTATAACGCGACGAATATCGCGCCGGTCTCAAATGTTCAGATCGCGGGTCTAATGGGCTTGGCGAAGCCGTGGATGAGTGACGCCGAGTTCGCCGCTGAAGTCAGCGCGCCTCGCACCGTCTGCCTACTCAACACCGCGAAGCTCCAAGCCGTGTGCGCGATGCGCCCGACCGTCGCCGCGCTCGAAGACTGCATCCGAAAATTGCAGGACGTTCATTGATGGGCGAGGCCAGACGCAAGCGCGACGCGGCGACGATTTCGGTCCTCGTGCCCGTCCGTGGCCGGCCGGTCGAGACGATGACCTGCCTGCGCTCGCTGCTGGAGACTGCGGCCGATGATTCCGGCATCGAAATTATCCTCGCCGTCGATGATGACGATGAAGCGGCATCCCCGCTGTGCGATCCCTCCTATGGCGGCGACCTCGCCGATCCGCGCGTCCGCGTCCTGGTCTGGCCTCGGCCAGACACCCTCGGCGCCAAGCTCAACGCGATGGCGCGGGAAGCGGCTGGCGAAATTCTGTGGTTTATCGCCAACGACTATATCATGGCGACGCCGTGCTGGCCTGACGAGTTCCGGCGCGAGACCGCGAAGATGCCGAATCGGATTGGTGTGCTGTATCCCCGCGATGCCGTTCACCCTGACCATGCGGCATTTCCGCTGGTCACCAGGGAAATGGAACAGCTTCTCGACGGCATGTTCCCAACGTGGTTTCCCTATTGGTTCATCGACACGTGGTGGGACGAAATCGGGATCGTGCTCGGGCTGAAGCGCGAAATCCCATGCGAGGTGCGCCATCAAGGCGAGCGCGGCGGCACCCACGCCATGATCGATCTCGAATTCTGGGCCACGGTATTCGAGGAATTGCGGCCCATGCGGCTCAAGCAGGCATTCTGTCTCGGCACCGCGGCGTGGGGAGAAGGATCGGCCAATCTCGGCGCGATGATGGCCGCGATGAACGCGCGTGCCAATCTCTGCGCCCAACGCGTCGCGCATCTGCGCCATCCTGGGTTCGTCGAACGCTGGGAAGCGCGCGCGGCGTCGCCGCCATCGGCCGCCTATCCGCGGGTCAAAGCGGCGGCCGAAGCGCTGCTCGTCGATTTCCGCGCGAAGCGTCCGCATGTTCCACGGGTCATGATTTGCGTCCCGTCGCAATCGACGTGGTGCTCGCGCACCGCGCTTGACGTGGCGGCGCTCATGGATTTCTCATCGAAGGCCGGGCTCAGGCTGGCGATCGTGAACCATGAGGGCTCGATGATAACCCAACTCCGCAACGCCATCACCGAGACGGCGTTGCGGGAGAACGCCGATTATCTCTTTTGGATCGACAGCGACATGCGCTTCCCGCCGGATGCGCTGGTCCGATTGCTCGGCCATAATAAGGACATCGTCGGCGCCACGTATAATAAAAAAGTCGCGCCGTACGAGACGCTCGGGCGCTTTGCTGGCGACCGCCCCGAGGCAGTGGATGCCAACATCTTGCACGAAGCCTTGTTGCTGCCGGGCGGCATGATGCTCGTCAAGGCCGAGGTCTATCGGAAGCTGAAATTCCCGATGTATTTCGAATCCTACCATTGGCCGGGCGAGGATGGCTTCGCCTCGTTCTGCGAGATGGCGCGGCACTATTGGTTCCACGTTCCGCCCGAGGAGGCGCTCGAAGAACTACGCGAGACCAAATTCGGGCGCTGGATCAAGACGCATTTCGAGATTGGCGAGGGCCAGCGTGCGCTCTATTTCAGCGAGGATCTGTCGTGGTGCCGCAAGGCGCGGCGGGCTGGATTTTCGATATGGTGCGACCTGAAACTAACCAACGAATGCCGGCATATTGGGCAGATCGAGGTGACAGCGCTCCTGCCCGCAACGGAGACCGCGCCGTTCAGCGATCAAGCGCCTTCCTGAGCTCGGCCACGACGCGGCGCGCCGCGTCGGCTCCGAGTTGCGGAAACATTGGGAGGCTCATGACGCGGCCGGCGGCTAATTCCGTGTTGAGAAGGCCCCCCGGTGCAATGGCCACGCGACCGCGGTAGGCCGGTTGCCGGTGAATCGGTACAGGGTAGTGAATGGCCGTCGCAATCCCCGCGGCGCAAAGCGCCGCGCGTAAGGCGTCGCGGTCGCTGTGGCGCACGACGTATTGGTGAAAGACTGGGACCGCGCCCCACCGTCGTCCCGGGAGCACAAGGCCGCGGACGGCGGCCAGTCCTTCGTCATAAATCGCCGCAATAGCACGGCGCCTGGCGTTGCCAACGTCCAGCATCGGGAGCTTCGCGCCGAGAACCGCCGCCTGGAGCGCGTCGAGCCGCGAGTTCATGCCGGCGATATCGCTCACATGGCGTTCGCGCCATCCGTATTGGCGCAGGCATCGTACCCGGTCAGCCAGCGCGGCATCACACGTGACAACCATGCCGCCGTCGCCGAGGGCTCCGAGATTCTTGGTGGGATAAAAGCTGAAAGCCCCGAAGGCGCCGAAACTGCCGAGCCGATGATGGCGAAGCCATGCTCCGTGACTTTGGGCGCAGTCTTCGACGACCGGGATATCGCGAGGACGCGCGAGACGAAGGATCGCGTCGATATCGGCGCTTTCTCCGTAAAGATGAACCGGCACGATCGCCCCCACACGGCCGGGCGGCGATGACAGGACGTGTTCCAGGCTGCCGGGATCGAGCGTCATCGTCACTGGATCGATGTCCACCAGCAGAGGGCGCGCTCCCGCCAGTTCAATCGCCGCGACCGTCGCTATCGAGGTGTGCGACACGGTCGCGACGTAGTCAGTCGGCGCGAGTTGCAGCGCCCGCAGCGCCAGGACGAGCGCATCCGTTCCGCTCGCGACACCGACAGCATGTGTAACGCCGATATAAGCGGCGAATTCGCGCTCGAAGCGCTCGACTTCCTCGCCAAGGATATAAGAGCCGCTCGTGAGCACGCGGGCCAGCGTCGCATCGATCGCCGCACGCGCATCGAGGTATCCGGCGCGCGGGTCTGTCTGGGGAATGAATGAATCGGGCATCGGCGTTTGTTGACATTCACGAAGCGGAGCGGCGCCCCGTAAACACCGTGACCATGTTCTTGATCTGAGGCACTTCGCCGAGTTTTTCCAGCGTCACATCGCGCCCCGCGAACAGGTCGCGATAGACCTTTCCCGTGCGCCACTTCCACCACGCGCCAAGCGGCGCCTCGCCGACGTGCTCGCCGAAGATCAGCACGCCGTCCGGCTCAAGGCACGACACGATTTCATCGGCGCACCGCTTCGCCTCCGGCCATTCTACGCCGCCAAGGACGAGCCAGACGAAGACGCAGCCAAACCGGTTGACGGGCAGCGAATCGACGTAGATTGCCTTGTTCTCCGGTGCCATGCGCAGATAGGCGCGGCATGGATCGAAGCCGACAATGTCCGCTTCGCGCAGAGCCAAGTCGCGAAGCAGCGGACCGAAGCGCCCAGGGCCGCAACCGTAATCGAGGATGGACGAGACCGACCGCACGTGTGGCATCAGTAGAACGCGAAGCTGTTCGTCCTGCGCCTTCTGCACCCGATCGAATTCTTCCTCGGAAATGTTCGGGCTGATGACCGCGCGGCGCCCTGACGTGCGAGCGTGTTCTCGCCATATGGCATTCGTCATCCGATTGCCCTCCGCGCTTCATCGACCATGGCCGCCAACGCTTCCACCTCAACGAACATGTCAGATTGACGCGACACCTCGTCGCACATCATGCGGCCGTACCAATGCCCAGACCACTTGGCGACATATTGGTAACAGATGTGCGGGAAGCTCGCCGGAAGAAGTTCGATCACGGCGCAATGATCCGACCACACGACGTTCGTGAGCGCCGCGCCGTGTGGCCCCACAATCATCTTTGCATGGCGGAATATCTGCTGCTGCTCGGAGAAGTCCAGGTCGCCGCAGGACATTACCGTGACCTTTCCGAACCGTTCGAGGGTGCGAACGGTATCGCTTTCATTGGCAACCCGGCGCTTTCGTGTCCCGGCGCGCGTCAGGTAGAGAATGTCGAAGTTGCTGGTTCCCGGTTCGGGCCGGCAGTCGCGCAGCCATTCGATCGGCCCTGGCGCATAGCCTTTGGGCGGCCACCAGCTCGGGAAATAGAGCGTGTCGCACCTCACCGCAGGGGCATCTGACCTTAGCCAGCGTGCGTCCGGTGGCGTCAATTGCATCTTTTCCGCCCACGCGCGCGGGAGTGTGTCAAACACGCGATGATAATAATTGTTGTCCCATTCCGACAAATAGCAGATCGCCGGCGCCGTCTCGCGCGGGATTGTCGCGTCGTCCCAATTCGGCAACATGTTGACCGCGACGGAACTGCCATCGAGATCGAAGGAGACGCCTTCGATCCCCACGATGTCGCGGTTGCCGCGCGGGCACGCTTCAAGCGCGCACACATGATCGTCCAAGGCGATATGCAGACCCCACGGCCCCAACGGGCCGCCACGCACGACGACGACATTATGAAGGCGGTAGAGATAGCGCCCAGTTGCTATGAGATTGCCGTGGCCGTCGTGGACAGCGCCAAAGCGGTCCCACCCGGCCTTGGGTCGCACCTGCGCTGGCCCGTGGATACAATCCGGCGCGGGCTCGGGCGTCAAATCGTCGGTGAAGCGGGCAATGCACTCCGCGGCACGCCAATGGCGGAGCGATGAATAGACGAACGGCCGCAGGATCATGCTGTCAACTCCGCGACGCGCTGGCGTAGCATTTCGTTAGACCCCGTGAGGTCGCGTCTGGCAACGAGAGCGGCGATGGAATCGCTCGTCTCGAAATCCCGGTCGCGGTCGATGATGTCGGTGCGCATCGCGTGCAGGAAGCGCACGTCGGCAAGCTCGCCGGGGAAGGCATCATCGAAGCTGGCTTGGTTTGCGAAATTCCAGCGCATCGGCAATACGACGGTCGGGGCCGCTGACATCGCCAACGCCAGAGCAAGCGCGATCTGATCGATCCAATAATGGTCGGACACCATCGCCGGCAGCCGTTCGAGTGCCGTTTGCATCGGCCACCACAACTTTTCCATTTCCGCCCGCGGACCGAACACCATCCCAGAATTGAAATAGGGTGGCGACATGCGCCGTGACGGATCGTTATCCATGATCCCGAAAGCCGAATGCTGATGCCATTCATTGGCGGATACGCCGAACGCTGCTAGAAGGCGGCGCCAGTCGCGACAGCCCATCGGCGCCACGTGCGCCATCATCCCGGAAATGCAGTCCAATGCGAAAAGCTCGTCAAACCGCCGGGCCGGCATGACATCGGCGTCGAGTACGAGAACGTGATCGCCTTGGAACGGAGGCGCGAACCGCCGCGCGGCCGTGGCGATGTAAGGATACCGCGAGTATTTCCAGCGGTTGAACGCGCGCAGCGGCACGAATTTGAAGAGGATATCCCTCGGATCGCCATTTCCGAGATCGGGAGGGTCTTCCGGCCGCCTTTCGCCCTCCGGGCTCACCCACGCCGTGATGATCGCATCAGGATAAAATTCGCGCACCGATTTTGCGATCAGGGAAACCCGGTTGAACTGCGGCCTCGTCGGGCTGATCGCGGTGCGGACCTCGAGTGTCACGGCTTGGCGTTTCCATGCGATGCCGTCTCGAAAACGTCATCCTCGATCATGGGGACCTCGCCACTGGAATGGGGCGCGCGCTCCGGCTACCGCGCCGTGCATCGATTTCGCACGCTCGAATGCCTTGTCCATTGCAATAAGTGCGGGCGCCTGACGTTCGATTTCGCGTTGCGTCGCGCCGAAGAGACGAGCGGCTTCCGGGTCGGAGGGCGGGATTTCGTCGCGCGCCATGCGCAATAGAAGCCGGCAAATCGTGTGAACCGCTGGCGGTGCAACCGAACAGTTCGTCAGATCAGAGACAGAATGGACATGGTGGCGCAGTTCGGCCGGATCACGGCGCGGCGCTTCTACCGAGACGCCGCCGAGGAATTGCGCCAACCGTTCGGACTCACATGCCGGATCGTCAACCAGTCTGTCGTAATCGATGACGATCTTCGGCCAGGATGGATTTGCCTCGCAGAATGCCGGCACGACATGCGCCAGCCACAGCGTCAGCGCCTTCTCGATTCCGATGCCATTCCGCTTCAGGAGCGAGTCGGCGACGGAAAGCGGATTGCGCACGGTATAGACGACGGAGACCGCGCAGCCGGCCGCCTCGATGACCGGGCGCCAGACTGGAAGCAGCCGGCACATGCGCGGCTCTTTCAGGCCGAATACGGGCGAGCGCGCGAGACGATCATCGAGCATCACGGTCGCGCGATGCGTCGCGCCCTCAACACTTGGTAAGTTCTTCGCTGGCGCGACGTACAGGCGGTCCCACGCGCCGCCGCCGCCGTGGAGCAGCGCATCGTCGAAAGCGACGATTTCCCGGTCTTCGAAAAAATCCGGGTTATCGAACCCCGACCAATGCGCCCGCTCGCCAAATTCGACGCCCAGAGATTGCAGCGCCGCGCACACGGCCGACGTGCCGCTGCGGTGCATGCCGAGAACGAGTACGAGGCGGCTCACGTCTCGCTCTCGATCACGCTGCCGTGAAACTCGCAGCCCGGAAGATGGATGCGCCCGACCGGCTCGCCGCATTTCCCGCGGCAGCGCTTGGCGTCCCGCGCTCTCTCGTCGGTGAGTTCTTTCATCCGGGCCCTTATGGTGTCGAAATCGTCGGCGACGAAGACGCTCATCCGTTCCTGCGCATCAAATGCCACATCAAATTCGCGTTCATGTGCATCCAACGCCGGGCTATTTCGGATTTGGTGACGCCTTCCTCCTCCGCCGCCGCCGCCATCGCCTTCCAATTCCAATCGGGGAGCCAGAGCGTGCCCCTAACAAGCGTTGCCGTGGTTGATGCAGTTCCCATGGTGTCCGATCCGTCCACCTGAACCGCAATATTAACACGGCTCGTTTAATTCTCGCAGCGTGGAAATGCCCGGCGGATACGACGCGTCCGATCCTGAACAGGTGAAGCGCGCCGAAGACGAGGCGAGGCTCCGGACCCGGTATCGCCGGGACACCGAGCACCAAATCCTCTCGACACCGCAGGGCCGCGAATGGGTGTGGCAGTTCCTCGTCGATTGCCATTGCTGGGAAAAGAGGATGGCGGTGAGCGGCAGCCAATACGAACAAGGGTTCTTCGACGGCGAGCGCGAGGTCGGCTTCGGCTTGCTCCGGCGCTTGGCTCAGTCGGCGCCGGAAACCTTCGCCCTCATGCTGCGAGAACATGGCCATGGCGCCTGACGATCCCGTTCCGGCCGAGCCCACGGTACCGCCGGCCGCACCGGCCGCCCCTGCAACACCAGCGGCTCCGGCTGCAACATCCGGGCCCTCGGCCGCACCGGCCGCGCCAGCAGCAGCCCCAGTTCCTTCTCCCGCCGCTGCGGCGCCCGAACCTGGCGCTCCCGGCGAACCGGCGAAGCTCGAGGCGGCGCCGCCCCCCCCTGAGCCCGGCGCGGCCACCGGTGAATCCGGGACAAAAGGCCCGTCTTCGGCGCTTGGCGATGCTGGCCGGGAACCCGCGAAAGCCGACGCCGAGCCTGCCGAAGGCGAGCCAAAAGCGGACGCCACTGCTGCGGAGCCGCTGAAATACGAGGCGTTCACGGCGCCGGACGGTCAACAGTTCAACGAGCCGGTGATAGCGCCCTACACTGATATCCTCGCCCGGCACCAAGTCCCGCAAGCCGTCGTCCAGGAACTGCTCGAAGCTGCGCTGCGCCAGCAGGCCGACTCCGCGCGCTCTATCAACGACCAATTCATGGCGCTGCGCGAATCCTGGCTCGCCGAGTGGAAGAAGGCCGAGGATATCGGCGGCAATCGGTACGAGACCGTGCGAGGCCGCGCCGGCGCGCTGCTGGAATCCTACGGGCGAGCCGTTGGCCGCGCCGAAGAGAACGCTTTCCGTGACATGCTCGGCGTCACCGGAATGGGCGACCACCCCTCAATGGCACGCTTCCTCAACTGGCTTTCGCGCTTGTCGGTCGAAAGTGCGCGGGCCGTCCCTGCCTCCCAGGCCGTCAAGCCAACGCGACCGCAGAGCCGCGCCCAGAACCGCTACCGCGCCACCTTGCCTACATCGAATGGAGCCGCCTAATGGCCTATCTCTCACTGATGGATAGCGCTCGGCGTATGGACCCCGACGGGGAAATCGCCGATATCGCCGAGTTGCTGTCCCAAGCGAACGAATTCTTCAAGGACATCATCTGGCGCGAGTCCAACCTGCCCACCGGGCATAAATCCACGGTGCGTACCGGGCTTCCGGTCGGGACGTGGCGCGCGGCCTACGGCGGCATTCCCTTCACCAAATCGACCACCGCGCAGGTCGAAGACGGCGTAGGCGTTCTCACCGCCTTGAGCCAGGTGGACAAGATGGTGGCCGAGCTCAACGGCAAGGTCGCCGAAATCCGCATGTCAGAGGACAACGCCCACCTCGAAGCCTTGTCGCAGCAAATGGCGACGGCCTTCTTCTACGGCAACGCACTCACCAATCCGTCGCAGTTCACCGGCTTCGGGCCGCGCTACAATTCGTCGATCACCGGTGGCGCAGCCAACGCGCAGAACGTGCTCGACTGCGGAGGGAGTGGCTCGGCCAATCTTTCGATCTGGCTCATCGGCTGGGGCGACGAGACCAATTTCGGCATCTTCCCCAAGGGCACGAAAGCCGGTCTCGTGTTCGAAGATCGCGGCGATATCCAGATGGGGATCGACGCCAATTCGAACTGGTTCCCAGCCTATACCTCGTATTTCGAGTGGCGCTCGGGTCTCGTCACTAAGGACTGGCGCTTCGCCGTGCGCATGGCTGATATCGACACCACGACGACGCCCTTGGGCCTGCAGGGAACCACGCCGCCCGATCTGTTCTACTACATGTCGAAGGCCGTCGTGCGCTTCCCCACGCTCACCAAGCGCGCGTCCGGCATCACCGAGACGGATGCGCCGGACGAGCCGGCGCCAGGGATCAATCCCGCATTCTACTGTAACCGCACCGGGCGCGAGTTCCTCGATATTCAGGCGATTCGTGACAAGAACGTGCTTTTGAAGCCTACGGAGTATGCCGGCGAGCCCGTCGTGGAATTCCGCGGCATCCCCATCCGCGTCAATGACACGCTGACCAACACGGAGGCGACGGTCTAATGCGCCGCACAGGAGAGCCACGATGATTTTGGATATCAATACTCTCTTCTTTCATGCCGGCAACGTGTACGCGTTCACCTCGGGCGAATTCCAATCGCTCGTTGGCGTGACGAACTCGTGCGCCGGCCTCACCGTCAACATGGGCGTGGCGCAGGACCTCGGTATCGGCGATGGCGAGGCGATTCCGCAGGTCGCGGTCGTGATCGGCAGCGGTATTACCTGCTCCTGCGGCAATCTCAGGATCAACGCGCAGTATCAAGGTTCGACCAATTCGACCACCTGGACGACCTATGCGGAAAGCGGCGCGTCGCCGACTTCCTCGTTCGTTGCCGGGGAATATATCTTCCCGGTGTCGGTCCCGCGCCGACCGCCGGGCGCGGCGCTGCCGCAATATTACCGCCTCAATCTGGCGCTCACCGGCAACGGATCCTCGGAGTCTATTTCCTCGGGATCGCTCATGGGCGGCATCGTCATCAACCGGGCGGAGAATCAGGACACCCTCGATCAATACCCGGCCAATTTCACCGTCGTTTGATCGCGACCGAACGAGGCATAGATGGACGAAAACACGTATTCCAGCGCGGCTCCTGCCGGTCCGGACGAAATCGCCGCCAAGGACGCGGAGATCGAACGCCTCAAGGCCAAGCTCTCCGATATCGAGGGCGAGAAGATCGCGCGGCCCGCGTTCGGCGGCGAGATTCCAAAGTACAAGATCGTTTCGCAGCGCGGCTGCTTCCTCGAGGATGACACGCTTCACCTCGGAGACGAGATCATTGAATATCTCGGGACGCCGAATCTGGAAATGGTGCCGCTGAATGGCGCCGCGGAGAAGCGCATGGATGCCTATATCGCGGAATTGAATGATGGGGCGCGCGCGAAGGCCGAGGTTAGCGGGCGCCCGTTCCGCCGCCTCGCCGGCGACCAAGGTGCAATTCTTCAGATCGCCCAGGATGAGCGCCGCGCCGCGGACGCCGGCAAGCTTGCATTCGATCTCGGTGCGGAAGGACGGCTGCTGATCCGACGCCCCGAAGATCGCGGGAAGGTTCCGACCATGCCGCATACACAGCCGCTCGCGGCGCAGCGCGAAGCCAACCGCATCAAAGGCCGCAACGTCGTGTCTGCGACCGCGCCGGCAGCAGCCCCGAAGCCGGAGCCGGTGCCGATCCGCATTGCGGCGCGCGACGCGGGCGTTAGCTGATGGTCGCGTTCACTGCGAACTACACCTACGCGCCCCCCACACCGGCGCCCGCTTCGGGTTCGGCGGCGTCGGGCGCGGCGGCGCTTCAAGGCGGTTCCTGCATCAATGGGCAGGTCAACGCCGTCGTGCAGCTCACGGAAACCGACTATCGGCAGGCCGCGGCTTTCATGACCGACGTTCTGAAGTCGGAGTGAAGCGATGCCATCGGTTTCCGCCGCGCAGAGACGCTTGATGTTCGCCGCCGCAAATACGAAGGGCGGCGCTGGTGGCGTCCCGCAATCGGTGGGCCAGGAATTCGCCGACGCCGATCAGGGCGGAAAGCTGCCCGAGCATGTGAAGGCCGGGCGCGCCGAAAAGCGCTACCGCAAGAAAACCGTGACGCCGGGGAAATGAGATGGCTGAGCGCAAGCACCATTTCCGCAAGCTGAACGCGGCCCAGCGCCAGCACATGCCGAAGAGCGAATTCGCCCTCCCCGGCAAGGGCGAAGGGCCGAAAGGCGCCGGATCGGGCTCGTACCCGATTCCCGACGAGGCGCACGCGCGGGCAGCACTGTCGCGGGGCGCGGCCAATGCGTCGCCGGCCGAACAGGCCGAGATCAAGCGCAAAGTCCACGAGAAATTCCCCGCCATCGCGATCGGTGGCAGATCCAGGTCCGAGAAGCGCTACCGCGGCGTCACTGTCAGGAAAGGCTGATCCGATGGCCGAAGAGAAATCGAAGAAAGAGTCGAAGGGATCGCGCCGCTACAACCATGGGCCACGCATTCAGCCGAAAGACAGCGACGGCGACGAAAAGCCGCCGGCCGGCCGCGCCGAAGCGGCCGCGAAAGCCGCCGAGAAGACCGCCAAGGGCGACGAGCCGAAGGCCGCTGCAGCCAGCACCCGCGGCCTGGGCGAGGCCGGGGCGCCGAAGGCGGCGGGAGCCAAGGGCGAACCGACCAAGATGGGCGATCTGGCCGCCCCGAAGCCAACCGGCGTGGAAGGCGGCACCGGAACAGAAAAGGAAGTGCCGGTCGTAGCCGAAGGCCACGAGGCCGAGCGCCGCGACATGCACCACCGCCACATGCGCGAGGCGATGGAAATGCACCACCGGCACGAAATGGAGCACGCCAAGCACGGCGGCGGCGACAAGGCCGACATGCACCGACGCCACGAGAAAGCACGCCAGGAGATGAACACGCAGCATGAGCGCGAGATGCGCGCCATGCATCGGCGCCATGAGGGAGCAGACGAAGAGCCGGAAGCGAAGGAAGCCGCCTGATGCGCCGCATGGTCGATCTGAAGCGCACGCCGGAAGAGAAGGCGGAGGTCGTGATCGAATCGATGCCGACGCCGGCGAGCGTCAATGATTACCCCTACGGCTTGTGCATCTCTCTGGACGAGGATTCGTTGGAAAAGATCGACATTGACGATGGCGATGTCGAGATTGGAGACATGCTACACGGCTTTTTCATGGCCGAAGTTACGGCCGTGCGAAAGGAGCAAATCGACGGCAAAGCGAGCTGCCGGGTGGAACTACAGATCACCCATCTCGGGGTGGAAGACGAGGACGACGAACCTGCCGAGGCGGCGGCCTGATGGCGGTCTATCGCGTCCTGCGTCCGGCCTTCATCGGCGGCGCGCTGCGCCAGCCCGGCGAAATCGTGCATCACATGCCCGGCGGCCTCGATGTCATGGCTGATCCCCCGGCCAATGCCGCCCCGCATCAGCTTCGCGAGATGACCTACCAGCCGGCTATCCTAGAACGGATCGACAATCCCCGCAGCGGCTGACCCAGCGCTGCCGGCAAGACGACGGAGGCAGCCATCACATCGCTCGTCGAGGTCGTGAACATCGCACTCGCCGAAATCGGTTCGCGGGTCCAGATCAACTCACTCGCCGATGCTACCACCGAGGCGAAAACGGCGAATCTGATGGTCCTCCCGAAATTGAGGATGCTGGCGCGCACGGCTATCTGGGATTCCTTCCGCGCGCAAATCGCGCTTACCGTGCTGAAACAGGCCGTCGTCAACGGAGAGGTGAGCGCAAATCCGCCGCCCCAGCCTTGGATGCAGGAATACGCCTATCCATCGGATTGCCTCAAATTCCGCTTCATCCGGCCGACCGTGAATTTGACGCAGGTCCAGAACCTCACCACCAACACCAATCAGGTCTATCCCTATCCCAAGGCACCCAACGCGCGACCCTTCGTCGTCGCGACCGACTACGACGCCAATAATAATCCGATCAAGGTCATCCTTGCCAACATC
>DATLTH010000451.1:0-4539 GCA_035533695.1 Allostellaceae bacterium
ACCGGCACAGATATGGCGAAACCATTTCGCTTCTGTTGCCGATTACTGGAACCACAAACAGCGTCATCCGCACAACCCCGCCGGCATCATGATTATTTTATGTACATGGGTACCATATATCCTTGGCACTGCCAACATCAAGACAATGACCTCTACGATTGAGTTAACTCCTTTGTCTCGGCGGCAAATAAACAAGATTGCGGTCGACGATTTCATCCGGCTGGCACGAAGTTACCATCTGAAAGAATAGCATGCTCACCGGTCTGCTGTGTGCTGGAGAAAGTGCAGCACATCGGCGGTGAACTGCTCGGGGTCCTGGATAAACGAAAAGTGGCTGACCTCGGGCTGCAACAGCAGGCCCGAATTGGGGATGTTTGCGGCCATGAACTCGGTATTCTCGCGCTTGATCGCCTCGTCGTGGTCGGCGTCGACGATCCAGGTCGGCACGCTGATCTTCTTCAAGTCGTCGGCGGTCCAGTTCGGCTGGGTTTCCCACATCTTGGTGATCTGGGCGAGGAAGGTTTTGTATTCGCGCGGGGTCGGCGACAGGGTTTCGTATTCCTTTGCGGCGCGGGCGATAAAGGCGTTGAAGACCGGGCTCCGGGCAATGTCGGCGACCCCGCTCGGGTCGGAGTTGGCGGCAAAGGCGAACAGTTTCGACACGCGCTCCTTGTGGTGCATCGCGATGTCGAGGCCGATGATCGCGCCGTCGCTCCAGCCGACGATCGCCGCCTTCGGGATCTTGAGGAAATCCATCAGCCCGATCACGTCCGACGCCATCAGATCGTACCCGTAAGGCTGTTCGTTGCGGGTGCTGCGGCCGTGGCCGCGGCTGTCCATGACGACGACGCGGTAGCGCTTTTCCAGTTCGCGTACCTGGTTGCCCCAGTAATTTGCGTTGGCCAGCCCGCCGTGCAGCAGGATGACCGGCTCGGCTCCGGGGGCGCCGCCGCCGGTGCCGAACGTCGCGTACCAGAGCCGGATGCCGTTGACCGGCGCGTAGCCGCTCGTTGCCGCCTTCGGCAAACTCGGAGTTGGCGGCAAGGTCAGCCATTGCGGCGTCTCGGCCTGCGCCGCGGTAACGCCGGACATCAGCAGCAACAAGCAAATGCCGACAAGCCGTTGCATCACGACCCTCATCTGATAGGTGAAGAAATTTACGGTAATACCTTGGCCGGATTAAAAAGGCCCAGCGGATCGTCGGCCGGCAGGCGCTCGTCGGCGAGGCCGAGATTTCAATGCGGCAGCCGGTCGATCAGGCCGAGGACGCCGCCGCGCGCGAATACCACGACGATGACCCGATGATTTAGGTGGAAGCCCTGATGCTGTCAGCGAGGCGGTGCCGGCATCGTCTGTTCCTGGTAACCGGCCGGCACCTCGAACAGATCCGCCGGCAGAGCCTTCTGCTCGACCGACTGGGTCGTCGTCTGGACGTTGGCGGCGGCCATTTCCATGTGGACCGCGAAGGCCGGGTATCCGACGATTTTGTCGAGCGCCTTCGGGTCCGTCGCGGTCGCCGCTCCGGCGGAGTGCGGGGCGGCGTGCTGCATGAAGGTCGCGAGACGCTGCAGCACGCCGAGATCGCCCTTGCCGAGCCCCAGCTCCGACATCCGCGCGACGCAGAGCTGTGCCTGCGGCTTGCCGTCCGCCAATTGCTCCACCTTCTCGCATTGCCACTTGCCGACGGTCGTTGTGCCACTTCTCCAAGCTTATCTGGACGCTGCTCACCGCTGTCGCAGCGCATCTACTGACCGATCCAATGAAAACCTTTTGCCATCAGACCGGCCAAGCCGAGTGCGACGATTATAATTGCACCGAATAGTTGCCTGAAGTCTGATCGAGCGTCGCGTTTGATCTCGCGGATGTCCGATTTGATCTCGTCGAGTTCCTTGTAAATTCGTTCAATGTAAGCTTCCAATTTCGCGACCCGCGCTTCCATGCCCGGATCATTGGGACCGCCACCCGACGGCGTGCGTATATCTGGTCTTATCGGGACGACGTTGTCTTCTCAGCCTTCGGTTCCCTGCGCCATCTCTCGAATGTCCGCGCATCAATGAGCCTGAGATTGCCGCAGTTTATGCAGCTTGCCGGGAGAAACGCCACCATTGGCTGAGGGAACCGCGGCGGAGCATCCTCATTGCCCACGGGGAGATAGGCGTACGTTGTCGGCTCGGGATAGATCATCCAACGATCTGTGCCGCACAGCTCGCACTCACTATGCTTCCATTTCTCGTTGATGAACTCCCTTATCTCGTTCAGTAGACTCTGTTGAACGTCGATTTCAGCCATTATAATTCCAATCGATGGCTTGAGCCCCGAAGGCCCCTGCGCCCTAAAATGGGCAAAAGGGGCCTTCGTTTCCAGCTCACGGGAAGCGCGAGACGTCGACCGCCTTTTCGGTGATGAATTCGAGCAATGCGGGCTTGCCTTCGCGGGTCTGGGCGATGCCGCGCTTGATCGCGTCCTTGATCTGGCCCGGCTCGGTGACGCGCTCGCCGTAGCCGCCCAAGGCCTTGGCGAAATCGGCGTAATTGCCGCTGATGTCGGTCGAGCGGTATTTCTCGGTCGAGACCGGCATCACCTTCAACTCGATCGCCATCGAGAAATTGTTCGACAGGATCGACAGGATCGGCAGCCGCTCCCTGACCGCGGTCTCGAAATCCATGCCGGTGAAGCCGATCGCGGCATCGCCCCAGAAATTGATGCAGAGCTTGTCGGGGTGCGCGAGCTTGGCGCCCATTGCGAGGCCGAGGCCGTAGCCGAGCTGGGTCGTTTTGCCCCAGCCGAGATAGGAAAGCGGCGTCTCGCTGACCCAGAACGGCGACAGCTGGTCGCGCGGGCTCCCGGCGTCGTGGGTGATAATCGTGTTCTTGACATCGACCGTGTGCAGCAGGTCCCACACGATCCGGTAGGGCGAGATCGGCGCCGAATCCGAGGTCAGGCGGTGCTTCCATTTGCCCAGCCACTCGTCGCGGTGGCTCTTGATCTCGCGGGTCACCGAGGCGAGGCGGTCGCGCGGCTTGCCCTTCAGCCGGTCCCTCACCTCTTCAAGCAAGGCATCGAGCGTCAGTCCGGCATCGCCCACCGCCGCGAGATCGACCGGCACGTCCTTGTTGATCGCATAGGGGTCGAGCGTCGCGTGGGCGATCTTCTTGCCCTTCGGCATCGCCGTGCCGAAGCTGGTGCGGGTGAAGCTGCAGCCGATGCCGAAGATGAAATCGCAATTCTGCAGCATGTGCCACAGATGCTCGCCGATGCCGATGCCGCCCGACCCCAGCGACAGCGGGTGGTTTTCGGGAAACGAGCTCTTGCCCCCCAGCGTCGTCATCACCGGGCATTCGAGGAGCTCGGCCAATGCCTTCAGTTGCGGCCAGGCCTTGCCGTAATGCACCCCCTGCCCGGCGACGATGACCGGCCGCGCCGCGGCGACCAAGGCTTCGGCGATCTGCGACACCGATTTCGGGTCGGGGCCGCTCTTCAGGCTCGGCGCCTTTCTGTACTCGGCAACCAGCGCGTCGGGAACCTCCTCGCGCAATATATCGGTCGGGAACTCGACCAATACCGGGCCGGGGCGGCCGTTCCTCACCGTCGTGAAGGCGCGCCGCAAGGCCTCGACCGTCGCGTCGGCGACGGTCACCTGCTCGGACAATTTGGTGACGTTGCGGAAGTTGAGCGCCGCGTTGAAGTTCGGGTGAACCTGGTTGATGTTGCGCGCGTAGCCCGCCGGCAAGACGACGACCGGGCAGGAATCGCCGTAAGACTGCGCGACGCCGCCGAAGGCGTTCTCGGTGCCCGGCCCGTGCTGCATGACGAAAACGCCGATCTTGTCGCCCGACGACAATTTGCCGATCGCGTCGCACATATGCAGCCCGATGCGCTCCTGGCGCACCATGATCGTGCGGATATCGGCCTCGGCCGCACTCTCGATGATCGGGTTGACCGGATAGCCGATCAGATACTCGACCCCTTCCGTCTTCAGCACATGGGCGATCGCATTGGTGACTTTCATCGGGGGCTCCTCTGACCGGAATGGCGCGAGGTAAGCTTACGGCATCGCGGCCGGCGGCGTATAGGCGCTCGCGAGCCTATAGCCGGCTCCTCCCCCGCATGCGGGGGAGGATATCGGTCACAGCACCTTCTTGAAGATCAGCTCGCCCTTGGCGCTGCACCCAGCATCGGTCCAGCCGGCGGCGCGGTAATGCCGCTCGGCCGGGATGCCCGCCTCGATGCGGAGGGTTGCGGTGCGGTGGCCGGCGTGGCGCAGCACGTCGCACGCCACCTTCAGCAGGGCGCGGCCGATGCCCCTGCCCTCCTGGCCCGGCGCAACGAGCAATGCCTCAATCGTGCCCGTGGCGGTTGCGACGGCCGCAAACCCGGCGACCGGTTGGGTTTCTTCCTGCCACACCCATAGGGCGCCGGCGTCGATCCGGCGCTGTGCCAGGGCCTCGGTCACACTGTGCGGGTTCGACAGCCGCTCGTCCCCCGCGCCGTCGCGGATGGCGAAAATGCCCGGCAGGTCGGCGCGGGTCGCCGGCCGGA
>DATLTH010000452.1:0-3944 GCA_035533695.1 Allostellaceae bacterium
TCATCCGCAAGGAATGCGGCTTCAGCCAGGTCCTCGTTGATGACCTGAAAGCGCACCGGCTGCAGATGACACGAGCGCATCTCGCGGCGGATTTCGGGGTGGCGTTCGACCTGGCGCTCTATTCGCTCAGCGTCGATCTGCTCTATCGCGGCTATCGCGAGCGCCCGCTCGATTTGAGGGCAACCGAGACGCCGCTGCGCAGTTCTCTCAACGATCTCGCCGGCACCCCGGCCGACCGGTTGCTCGATGCGCACCGCAGCGCGCTTGATACCGGCTGGCTGTCGTTGCCGCCCGCGCAAGCGTTCGCAGCACTTTCAGCATTGCCGCCGGAGGCCAAGCGGCGCCTCTTCGCCTGGTGCATCGCTACTACGCTCAAGGGCCAGCTCGCCGTCGAGGACCGGGTGGACCCGGTGCTGGAACATGCCGGAGAGCGCCTCGCCATCCCGTTCGCCGATTACTGGCGCCCGACTGCCGCCAATTACTGGGGCCGGGTCAAGAAGGCGCACGGGCTCGCCGCTGCGAAGTCCATCCTCGGGCCGCGCTGGGCGCGCGACCACGCCGACGACAAGAAGCCGATCCTCGCCGCCGCGCTGGAGGTCGCCTTCGATCCGGCGGCGAACAGCGCGTGCATCGGGCTCGATCAGGCAACGCGCGACAGCGCGGCGGCCTGGTTGCCGCCCGGCTTCGCCTGTGACGCCGGCATCGCCGATCCCGAGGCCACGGATGCCACGCCCTCGATCGAAGATGATCCGGGCGTCGATGAGCCGATCGAGGCTGACGCCGGCGATTTGCCGGCTTTCTTGACTGATGACGAGCCGCATCACGCGGGGCTCAACGGCGCCACGGCGCCCTGACCGCGCGTCCGCGGCACAGCGGCGGCGGTCGAGAGGGAAAGGACAGCAACGAGGCGGGTGAGCCCGAGGGGAAAGAGAGAGCGTTCCGCCGGGCTCGCTGCGCCTGGACCTCCTCCGGGGCAGACCCCCTCCCCTGCTCTCCGGAGTTTTCCCTCATGTCCCAGACAGATGCCGCCGACCGCTTCGATTTCCGCAGACCCGTCGCCTACGATTCCGAGGCCAAGCGCCGCTTTCACCGCCATGCCCGCCGGCAGCTTCTCGCGCTCGCCGCGGCGCTGGGCTTTGATGACGGCGACTACGACCTCCGCTCGAACGCCGGCGGTATCGCTGTCTCGGGCGAAGCGACGATCCATGGTGATCGCCTCTACGTGCAGGTGAGCCAGCCGGCGACCCGGGCCGACACCGGCGTTCTCTTCCGGACTTGCGAAGGCCGGCGCGATTACACCGGCGGCCGCAACAATTTCGCTTCGCTTGATCTGCTGCACCGCCCGGCCGAGCTCGCCGGTCTGATCCGCCGGCTCTGCCTGCCCCGGACCTGATCCGGGGACGCGCTCTGACGCGCGAGGCAGCCGCGCCGATTGCCCGCAGTGCCATCCAACCAGCACCCAGGAGGCTCATCATGAGCAACGACAAACTGACCGCCGGCGAATTGCGCCAATTCACCGGCAGCGAGCATTGGTACCGGCACGGGCTCGTGCGCGGCATCCTGTTCACCGACGGCGCTAAATATGTCGCCGATCACGGCGGCGCCTATTGGCTGCTCGACGAGATCGCCTTCGCGCAGCGCGGCGATAAGCGCGTTGCCGCCGAAGAATTCCAGGTCTGGAAGCTGACCGTCAAACCTGACCGTTCAGCCACCCTCGCCTGCGAGGACGGCAACGGCACGACCGTGTTCGAAAAGGTGATCGAGTACACGGATTTCCCCGCCGACAGCATCGAACTCTGGTTCGAGAACAACACGATCTACCTGCCGAGCGAACGCTGATCGGTCTGGCTGCACGGCCGTTTCGTGGGAAGCGGCCGCCGGGCGGTCGGCGGCACGGGCCATCAAGAGGGAAAGGGCCGCAGGCGGGAGGTGAAGATCCGGGAAGGGAAAGAGAGCGCTTCGCCGGGTCCTTCCCGCCCCGCTCTCCCGGAGATCCCACGCATGCCGGCCACCTCCCGCGTCGCGGCGCCCGCCGCGGCCACGCTCCCGCTGTTCCTGCCGCAAGCTCCGCCCGACAAGGTTTCGGGCCTCTTTCATGCCGCGACGTTGCTCGCGCAGCTGCTCGGCCAGGGCCGCGCGCTCGACAGCCGCGCCCTGCGCTCGGCGATGGAGACCGCTTTCGGCGCCTCCGATGCCGAGGGGGTATGGGTGTGGAAGGACGCCTACGAGGCGGGCGAGGCGGCGCAGGTCCTGTTCCTGCGCAAATTCGGCGGCGCGATGCGCACCCGCGCCGGTTCGCCCGAGGCCATGCTCGTCATGCTGACCCGGCTGGCCGAGCGGCTGCCGTCGCAGACGCGCCGGTCCGAGGAATCCGAGCGCTTCCAGCAATTCTCGACGCCAATCACGCTTGGCTTCGTCGCCGCCGAAGCGGCGGCGTTGACCCCAACCGACCTTGTTCTCGAACCCTCCGCCGGCACCGGCCTCCTGGCGATCTTCGCCGAGCTTGCCAAGGCGCGGCTGTCGTTGAACGAGATCGCCGAAACGCGCGCCGGACTTCTCGCCCGCCTGTTCCGCGACGGCATCGTCAGCCGGCACAATGCCGAGCAGATCCATGACCATCTCGATCCAAGGACCCGACCCAGCGTCGTGCTGATGAACCCGCCCTTTTCGGCGTCACCGCGTGTCGAGGGAAGGTTCGCGGAAGCCACGATCCGCCATCTCGCCGCTTCCCTTGCGCGCCTCGCCGAGGGCGGCCGGCTCGTCGCGATCACCGGCCGCAATGTCGGTCCGGAGCAGCCGGCGTGGCGTGACAGCTTCATCCGCTTGCAGGAGAAGGGCCGCGTCGTGTTCACGGCGGCGCTGGCCGGCCAGGCCTATGCCCGGCACGGCACGACGATCGACACACGGCTCACGGTCATCGACCGCATCCCGGCCGAGGATCCGCGCAGCTTTCCGCCGTCGCCCGGAATGGCCGCGACCGCCGCCGCCCTGCTCGATTGCGTGACCCGCCTCGTGCCGCCGCGCGTGGCAGCGACCGCCGCGTCCCCCCTCCCCGCTTCCGCCACCCTTGTACAGGTCCGCGCGCTTGCGCCGCGGCCGAAGGCACCCGCGCTTGAGCTCAATCTCATCAAACGCCGGACGCCGATCCCTGATTTCGTCGAGCTCGCCTACGAGACCTGGTCGTCCGGCGCAACCGCCGCCGGGAGCCTGTCCCAGCGAAACCCGGGAACCAGCCTCTATGAAGGCTATGCGCTGCAGGCGATCCATATCGCCGATGCGCGGCCGCATCCGACCAAGCTCGTCCAGTCGGCCGCGATGGCCGCGGTCGCACCGCCGCCGCCCTCCTACCGCCCCTATCTGCCGCCGCGCCTCCTCGCCGCCGGCATCCTGTCGGACGCGCAGCTTGAAAGCGTCGTCTATGCCGGCGAAGCCCACGCCGGCCACCTCGCCGGCTCCTACACCGTCGACGATACCTATGATCTCGTCACGGCGGCGCCCGAGGATGCCGACGATGCCGTGCATTTCCGGCGCGGCTGGTTTCTCGGCGACGGCACCGGTGCCGGCAAGGGCCGCCAGGTCGCCGCGATCATCCTCGACAACTGGCTCAAGGGCCGATGCCGGGCATTGTGGATCTCGAAGTCCGACAAATTGATCGAGGATGCCGAGCGCGACTGGATCTCGGTCGGCGGCTATCGCTCCGACATCGTGCCGCTGTCGCGCTTCCGCCAGGGTGCCGCGATCGCCCTCGACGAGGGCATCCTCTTCACCACCTACGCGACCCTGCGCACGCAGGCGCGCGGCGAGAAGGCGAGCCGGGTTCAGCAGATCATCGACTGGCTCGGTCGCGACCCCGGCTCGGAGGCCGGGGCAGGCTTCGATGGCGTCATCGTCTTCGACGAGGCGCACGCGATGGCGAACGCCGCCGGCGACAAAGGCTTGCCCCG
>DATLTH010000453.1:0-5252 GCA_035533695.1 Allostellaceae bacterium
CGAGGGCGTGATGGTCGTCGACGGCGTAATGGTCGGTGACGCCGGAGATGCGGCTGTGCACATCGGCGCCGCCGAGGTCTTCGGCGCTGACGATTTCGCCGGTGGCGGCCTTTACCAAGGGCGGGCCGCCGAGAAAGATCGTGCCTTGGCCCCGCACGATGATGCTCTCGTCGCTCATCGCCGGGACATAGGCGCCGCCCGCCGTGCACGACCCCATGACGATCGCGATCTGCGGCACGCCCAGGGCCGACAAATTGGCCTGATTGTAGAAAATGCGGCCGAAATGCTCGCGGTCGGGAAACACCTCGTCCTGCGCCGGCAGAAAGGCGCCGCCCGAATCGACCAGATAGAGGCAGGGCAGCCGGTTGTCGCGGGCGATCTCCTGGGCGCGCAGGTGCTTTTTCACGGTCATCGGGAAATAGGTGCCGCCCTTGACCGTCGCGTCGTTGGCGACGACGACGCATTCATGCCCGGCGATGCGGCCGATGCCGGTAACGATGCCGGCCGCCGGCACCGCACCGTCATACATGCCGTAGGCGGCGAAGGCCGAGAATTCGAGAAACGGCGAGCCGGGATCGAGCAGCAGGCGAATGCGCTCGCGCGCCAACAGCTTGCCGCGCCCCTGATGGCGCTTGCGCGAGGCCTCATCGCCGCCCGACGCGATCGCAGCGGTCTTGGCTCGCAGCTCCTCGACGAGCGCGCGCATCGCCGCGGCGTTGGCGCGGAAACTGTCGGAGCGCGGATCGAGCGCGGTCGCAATGACGGGCATGGTGGCGGCAGCTTAGTGGCTCGGAGGTGAATTTGCGATCCCGCTGCACTATCCTGTCCGCCGGTCCCAAGGAGGAAAGCGCGATGCTCGATGGCGAGGAGACGGGTGAAGCGGTGGCGGTGGCGCTCGGTGAGGATTATCCCGAATTGCGCCAGTCGATCCGCAAGATCTGCGAGAGATACCCCGGCGCCTACTGGCGCAAGCTGGAGGACGCGCAGGAATATCCGAGCGAATTCGTCAACGAACTCACCCAGGGCGGGTTTCTCGCCTCGCTGATCCCGGAGGAATACGGCGGCTCCGGCCTGCCGTTGCGCGCCGCCGCGGTGATCCTCGAAGAGATCAACGCCTCGGGCTGCACCGCCAGCCAGGGCCACGCCCAGATGTACATCATGGGCACCCTGTTGCGGCACGGCAGCGATGAGCAGAAGGCGCGCTACCTGCCGAAGATCGCCTCGGGCGAGTTGCGCCTGCAGGCCTTTGGCGTCACCGAGCCGACAACCGGCTCCGACACCACTCAGCTCAAGACCCGCGCGGTGCGCGCCGGCAACGGCGACCACTACCTCGTCACCGGCCAGAAGGTGTGGACCTCGCGGGCGCGGCACTCGGATCTGATGCTGCTTTTGGCGCGCACGACGCCGGTCGAGGAAGTGAAGCGGCGCACCGACGGGCTTTCGGTGTTCCTCGTCGATCTGCGCGAGAGCCTCGGGCACGGGCTCGAAATCCGCCCGATCGAAGCGATGATCAATCACAACACCAACGAGGTGTTTTTCGACAACCTGAAGGTGCCGGCGGAAAACCTGATCGGCGAGGAGGGCAGGGGGTTCCGCTACATCCTCGACGGGATGAACGCCGAGCGCATTCTGGTGGCGCAGGAATGCATCGGCGACGGCCGCTGGCTCCTGAAGAAGGGCGTCGATTACGCCAAGGAACGGGTCGTCTTCGGCAAGCCGATCGGCCAGAACCAGGGGGTGCAGTTCCCGTTGGCCCGCGCCTATGCCGAACTCGAAGCCGCCGACATGATCTGCCGCCGCGCCGCCGCGCTGTTCGACGCCGGCCGGGAATGCGGCGCCGACGCCAACATGGCCAAACTATTGGCGTCGGAGGCGACCTGGCACGCCGCCGACGCAACATTCCAGACCTATGGCGGGTTTGCCTTCGCCAAGGAATACGACATCGAGCGCAAATGGCGCGAGGTGCGGATCTACCAGACCGCCCCCATTTCAACCAACCTGATCCTGGCGTATATCGGCCAGCACGTGCTCGGCATGCCGCGCTCCTACTAGAGCAACAATCCTGTCAGGCTGAATCGCTTGCCCTTCCCGTCATGGCCGGGCATGACCCGGCCATCTCCCAGCGGCCTTGAGATCCCCGGGTCAAGCCCGGGGATGACGGTAAGAGGGGCGATTCAATGTTGAACGACAATGCTCCAGCGCCGCCGGGTGCCGGCCCCTACTCGCCGCCCCACGCGCGCATGCCGCCGCGCAATACCGCGACATCGCCGATGCCGGCTGCAGCGAGTTCCGCCGCCGCCTGCGACGAGCGCTTGTCGGTCAGGCAGACGAGCACGATCGGGCATCCCGCACCGGCGAGAACGGAACGGCGTCCGGCGAGTGCCGGCAGCGGAATGTTGAGCGCTCCCGCGATATGTCCGAGCGGCCCGTCGAATTCGTCGGGACCGCGGACATCGACGACGAGGTGCATCTCGCCGCGCCGCATGCGCTGGCGCAATTCGTCGGGATCGAGCCAAGCGGGGCCGGCGGCCGGCCGGCGAAACCGCTGAAGCAGCCGGGCAAACATCAGCGCGCCGTCACGCCGGATGCCGGAGGCTGCGCGCGGCGAAACGCGCTTCGATCGCGTCCCAGATGTTCACCGCCAGATCGACCCCGTCGAGCCGGGCGATCTCCTGGAGGCCGGTCGGCGAGGTCACGTTGATCTCGGTGATGTAGTCGCCGAGCACGTCGATGCCGACAAACACCAGCCCCTGTTCCCGCAGGCTCGGGCCGATCGTCTCGCAGATCTCGTATTCGCGGCGCGTCAGGGTGGTCTTTACCGCCCGCCCGCCGACATGCAGATTGGCGCGCGCCTCGCCCTCCGGCGGGACCCGCAATACGGCGCCGACCGGCTCGCCCTCAACCAGGATGATGCGCTTGTCGCCCTGGCGCACCTCCGGCACATAGCGCTGCACCATGACCGGCTCGCGGTTGATCTGGGCATACATGTCCAAGAGCGAGTTCAGATTGTCGTCGCCCGCCCGCAGATGCACGATGCCGGCGCCGCCATTGCCGAACAGGGGCTTCAGCACGATGTCGCCGTGCTCCTGCCAGAAGGCGCGGATTTCCGCGGGATCGAGGGTCAGCAGCGTCGGCGGCATCAGGTCCCGGAAACGCAGCACGAACAATTTTTCCGGGGCGTTGCGCACCGCCGCGGGGTCGTTGACGACCAGCGGCCCTTCTTCGGGCAACAGCTCCAATAGATGCGTCGCGGTTATGTAGGCCATGTCAAAGGGCGGGTCCTGCCGCATCAGCACGATGTCGAACCCGGCAAGATCGAGTTCCTCGAAGGCGCCGAAATGGTGATGGTTGCCATGCCGGCGGAACACCTGCAGCTTGCGGCCGCGGGCGTAAAGGCGGCCGTCGCGCAGGGTCAATGCCTGCGGCAGGTAGTGATACAGCGCATGGCCGCGCGCCTGCGCTTCCAACGCCAGCGCAAAGGTAGAATCGGCGTCGATGTTGATCGTGTCGATCGGGTCCATCTGGATCGCGACGGCGAGACCCATGCTCCCTCCTTTGAAGCCTCGTCATTGCGAGGAGCGCAGCGACGAAGCAATCTCGACGAACGAGGCGCGGGCGGCCGGAGATTGCTTCGCTTCGCTCGCAATGACGGGTTCTATCCTACACGCCGTCTCCTGTCAGGGGCGGATCGTGATTGCGCTGCCGGGCCCGAGCAAGCTGATGAGACCGCTCAGCACATCGCGGGCCACCGCGATGCACCCCGCGGTCGGCGCGAAATCGGGCTGCGCAACATGCAGAAAGATCGCGCTGCCGCGGCCGGGCACCGGCGGATCGGTGTTGTAGCCGATCACGACGACCAAATCGTACAGCCCGTCGGCCCGCCACATCGCCTCGTGAGATGCCGGATAGGGCAGCGCCACCAGCCGGTTGTAGTGGGGGTCGGCGGGGTCGTCGACCCAGGCGTCGTTCGCGCGCAGGGCGACCAGCGGCAGACCCGTCGGCGGCGGTTCGACCCGGTCGGGGCGATAATAGGCGCGCACCAGCGGATAGGTCCCGAGCGGGCTCGCGCCATCGCCCTCGCGCTTATCCGCCGTGACCCCGGCGCGCCCGCACGCCGCCGGCGCGTCGCCGCCGGGCCATGCCAGGCGGCCGGCCGAATAGGCAAGGCTGATGCGGGTTTCGATCAGGTTGATTCTCCCGTGCCGGCCCCTCACCCCAACCCTCTCCCCGTGGACACGGGGAGAGGGAGGGGCCCGCGCGAAGCGTGGGAGGGTGAGGGGCAGGCACGGCGCGAGCCTATATGAGCGGAATTTGCTCGAACGAACTTGGCTTCCATCGCCGGCACGCCCCCTTCTGGTCAGATTGACCGCGCGCCGCGCCCGATCCTACCTTCGGCGCAGATGGCGCAGATGGCGCAGATGGCAGGGGGCAAGACCCATGCGCGACAGCCGCATCATACCCAACGGGTCGGACAAGCGCGCTTGTTACGACGAACTGGCCGAGCAACTCGCCGCGCTGATCGCCGGCGAACCCGATATCGTCGCCAATACCGCCAACATGGCGGCGCTCGTCTATCACGGGCTGCCCGATCTCAACTGGGCCGGGTTCTATTTTGTCCGCCATGGCGAACTCGTGCTCGGGCCGTTTCAGGGCAGGCCGGCCTGCGTGCGCATCGCCTGGGGCCGGGGCGTGTGCGGCGCCGCCGCGGCGCAAGGCGCCTCGATCATCGTGCCCGATGTTCACGCCTTTCCCGGCCATATCGCCTGCGATGAGGCTTCGCGCTCCGAACTCGTCGTCCCGCTCGTCGCCAGCGGGCATGTCGTCGGTGTTCTCGACCTCGACAGCCCCCGCCTCGACCGCTTCGACGGTGAGGACCGCGCCGGTTGCGAGCTTCTCGCCTCGGTGCTGATCGGGCATCATGCGGATTGGCCCGAAGGGTAGTGTCTCGGATTGACGCTGCATCGGCGCATTGCGTCCTTCGAGACGCGCCGCCGGCGGTCGCCGGCAGCGCTCCTCAGGATGAGGTATATTATTGATATCGTTACGAAAATTCTTCATCCTGAGGAGACCGGCTTCATGCCCCGGACCGCGACCGGCGAGCCGGCGCTTCTATTCGGCCGCCGCCTTCGCCATCGACCGGCGTCCGGGCATGTACTCGACGCTGACCGGCTGGTTCGTCTCGAACGGGCTCTTCAGGCCCAGCTCCTTCGCGATCTCGCGCACCGCCGGCAACACCTCCTGGCCCAAGAGGC
>DATLTH010000454.1:0-12349 GCA_035533695.1 Allostellaceae bacterium
CGGTCAACAACATGCACGACAGCCTGATGCCATTGGCCGGCGCGGTGCCGCTGGTCAACATCATGCTGGGCGAGATCATCTTCGGCGGCGTCGGCTCCGGCCTTTTCGGCATGCTGCTGTTTGCGGTTGTCGCCGTGTTCATCGCCGGGCTGATGGTCGGCCGCACGCCGGAATATCTCGGCAAGAAGATCGAGGCGAAGGAGGTCAAGATGGCGATGCTCGCGATCCTGGTCCTGCCCTTGTCGATCCTCGGCTTCACCGCGCTAGCGACGGTGCTGCCCGCCGGCCTCGCAGGTCCGGCGAACCAGGGCCCGCACGGCTTCAGCGAGATCCTCTACGCCTATACCTCGGCGACCGGCAACAACGGCAGCGCGTTTGCCGGCCTCTCCGCCGACACGCCGTTTTACAATTTGACGATCGGCTTCGCGATGCTGATCGGCCGGTTCCTCTTCATCGTGCCGATGATGGCGGTCGCCGGCTCGCTGGCGGCGAAGAAGATCGTGCCGAGTTCGGCCGGGACCTTCCCGACGCATCAGCCGCTGTTCGTCGGTCTCCTGATCGGCGTGATTCTGATCGTCGGCGGCTTGACCTTCTTCCCGGCGCTCGCGCTCGGCCCGATTGTCGAGCACTTCGCGATGCGTGCCGGCACCCTTTACTAGACGAGCAATCAAGCCTCGAAGGGCACGCTCATGTCCGTCAAGGAACTCTCCCAGAGCCGCAGGCGGATGCCGGTCCCGACGATGACCGACCCGAAGATCCTGGTGCCGGCGATCGGCCAGGCTTTCCGCAAGCTCGACCCGCGGCTGATGGCGCGCAACCCGGTCATGTTCGCGGTCGAGTTGGTCGCGACATTGACGACGCTGCTGTTTCTGCGCGACCTCGTCATCGGCGCCGGCGGCTACGGCTTTTCGTTCCAGATCAATTTGTGGCTGTGGTTCACCGTGGTCTTCGCCAATTTTGCCGAGGCGGTGGCCGAAGGCCGCGGCAAGGCGCAGGCGGCGACCTTGCGCAAATCCAAGACCGAGACGATGGCCAAGCTCTTGTCCGGCACCGGCTCCGACATGCGGCCTGTTCCCGGCACGTCGCTGAAGCCGGGCGATGTTGTGCTGGTCGAAGCCGGCGACGCGATCCCGTCGGATGGCGAGGTCATCGAGGGCGTCGCCTCGGTCAACGAGGCGGCGATCACCGGCGAGTCGGCGCCCGTCATTCGCGAATCGGGCGGCGACCGCTCGGCCGTCACCGGCGGCACCGGAGTCATCTCCGACTGGATCAAGGTGCGCATCACCGCGGCGCAAGGCTCGACGTTCCTCGACCGCATGATCGCGCTCGTCGAAGGCGCCGAGCGGCAGAAGACGCCGAACGAGATCGCGCTCAACATCCTGTTGGCGGGCATGACGATCATCTTCGTCTTCGCCGTCGCGACGATCCCGAGCTTTGCCTCCTACGCCGGCGGCAGCCTGACCGTATTGGTATTGGTGGCGCTGTTCGTGACCCTGATCCCGACGACGATCGGCGCCCTTCTCTCGGCGATCGGCATCGCCGGGATGGACCGCCTCGTGCGCTTCAATGTGCTGGCGATGTCGGGTCGCGCGGTCGAAGCCGCGGGCGATGTCGACACTTTGCTCTTGGACAAGACCGGCACGATCACGCTGGGCAATCGTCAGGCGACCGAGTTTCTGCCGATAGGCGGGGTCGCCGAGCACGAGCTCGCCGATGCGGCGCAGCTCGCCTCCTTGTCCGACGAGACGCCGGAAGGCCGCTCGATCGTCGTCCTCGCCAAGGAGAAATACGGCATTCGCGGCCGCGAGATGGCGCCGCTCAACGCGCATTTCATTCCGTTCTCGGCGCACACCCGGATCAGCGGCATCGATGTCGAGGGATCATCGGTCCGCAAGGGTGCGGTCGACGCGGTGCTGGCCTATGTCGATCGCGGCACGAGCGCCGCTCCGCTGGGGCGCGGCAACGGCGCGGTTGCGGTGGCGCAAACCCCGGCGGTGCGCGAGTTGCAGGCGATCGCCGAAGGGATTGCCAAGTCGGGCGGCACGCCGCTGGCGGTCGCAAAAGATGGGCGGCTGCTCGGCGTCATCCATCTGAAGGACATCGTCAAGGGCGGCATCCGCGAGCGCTTTGCGGCATTGCGCAAGATGGGCATCCGCACGGTCATGATCACCGGCGACAACCCGATGACCGCGGCGGCCATCGCCGCCGAGTCGGGGGTCGACGACTTCCTGGCGCAGGCGACCCCCCAGCACAAGCTGAAGCTGATCCGCGACGAGCAGGCGCAGGGCAAACTCGTGGCGATGTGCGGCGACGGCACCAACGACGCACCGGCATTGGCCCAGGCCGATGTCGGGGTGGCGATGAACACCGGCACGATGGCGGCGCGCGAGGCCGGCAACATGGTCGACCTCGACAGCGACCCAACCAAGCTGATCGAGATCGTCGAGATCGGCAAGCAGCTCTTAATGACCCGCGGCGCCCTGACCACGTTCTCGATCGCCAACGACGTCGCGAAGTATTTCGCGATCATCCCGGCGATGTTCGTCGTCTTCTATCCGCAATTGCAGGCGCTCAACGTCATGCATCTGGCGACGCCGCACAGCGCGATCCTGTCGGCGATCATCTTCAACGCGCTGATCATCATCGCCCTCATTCCGCTGGCGTTGCGCGGTGTCGCCTACCGGCCGGTCGGCGCCGCCAGCATTTTGCGCCGCAACCTCTTGGTCTACGGCATCGGCGGGATCATCGTGCCGTTCATCGGCATCAAATTGATCGATCTCTTCGTCACCGCCGTCGGTCTTGCCTGAGCCTCCAGGACACCCTGCCATGCTGAAAGAAATCCGCCCCGCGATCATGATGATCGTCGTCATGACGGTCATCACCGGCCTCGCCTATCCGCTCGGCATGACCGGCATTGCGCAACTGGTGTTTCCCCGTCAGGCCAATGGCAGCCTGATCGAGAAGGACGGCAAGACGATCGGATCGTCGTTGATCGGCCAGAACTTCACCAGCGACAAGTATTTCCACGGCCGGCCGTCGGCGACGAGCGAGCCCGACCCGAAGGACCCGTCGAAGACCGTGCCGGTGCCCTATGCCGCCGACAATTCCGCCGGTTCCAATCTCGGCCCGACCTCGAAGGCGCTGATCGACCGGGTCCGGGAAGATGTCGCCAAATTGCAGAAGGAGAACCCGTCGACGCCGGTGCCGGTCGATCTGGTGACGACTTCGGCGAGCGGCCTCGACCCCGACATCACCCCGGCCGGCGCGCTGTTCCAGGTGCCGCGCCTCGCCAAGGCCCGCTTCCTCTCGGAAGCCCAGGTTCGCCAGCTGGTCGAAGCGAACATCGAGGGGCGTTTTCTCGGCATCATCGGCGAACCGCACGTCAATGTGCTAAAGCTCAACCTGGCGCTCGACGCGGCGGGGGCCAAATAGCTCGCGTGCCGCGGCCGAAGGGCGCTGGAGGTGGAGGCACGACGCGCGCAGCGGGGCGTGCCTGACGACCCGCCCGCGCGCGTACGGCATTCGTAATGGACGACCGATCCGAATATGACCGCCGCCCCTCTCCCGAGGCGCTGCTGCGCCAGGCGGGTCAGGAGACGCGCGGCCACCTGAAGATATTTCTGGGAGCGGCGCCAGGGGTCGGCAAGACCTACGAGATGCTGCAGGCCGCGCACGCCAAGCGCCACGAGGGCCTCGACCTTGTCGTCGGCGTCGTCGAAACGCACGGCCGCAAGGAGACGCAGGCGCTGATCGAGGGCCTTGAGATCACATCGCGGCAGCGGGTCGAATACAAAGGGCACCGGCTCGAGGAGATGGACCTCGACGCAATCCTCAAGCGACGGCCGCAGCTGGTGCTTGTCGACGAGCTCGCGCATACCAATGCGCCCGGCACTCGGCACCCCAAACGCTACATGGATGTCGAGGAACTGCTCGGCGCCGGGATCGACGTCTATGCGACGCTCAACATCCAGCATGTCGAGAGCCTCAACGACGTCGTCGCCAGGATCACCCGCATTCGCGTCCGCGAGACCGTGCCGGATTCGATCATCGACCGCGCCGACGAGATCGAACTCGTCGACCTGACGCCCGACGACCTGATCCAACGGCTGCGGGAGGGCAAAGTCTATCTACCCCATCACGCCGAACGGGCGATCCGGCATTATTTCCAGCCCGGCAATCTGACGGCGCTCAGAGAACTGGCGCTGCGTCGCACCGCACAGCGCGTCGATGCGCAGATGATCGACTACATGCGGGCGCACGCGATCGCCGGCCCCTGGGCCGCCGGCGAGCGGATTCTCGTCGGCGTCAACCAGGATCCGAGCTGCGCGTCGGTTGTCCGCTATGCGCGCCGCCTTGCCGATCGGCTGCACGCGCCATGGAGTGCGATCCACATCGAAACTTCGCGCACGCAACGTTTGACCGCCGGAGAACGCGACCGCATTGCTGAATGTCTGCGCCTGGCTGAGCGCCTCGGCGGCGAAGCGCTGACCGTGCCCGGGGCGAACGTCACCGAAGGCATACTGGAGCACGCGCGGACCAACAACTTCACGCATCTGGTGATTGCGAAGTCGAAACGGCCACGGTGGTCGGAATGGCTGCGCGGCTCCACCACCCATCGGCTGATCCGCCAGGCGGGCGACATCAGCGTGCACGTCATCGCCGAACGGCGCGAACCGTTAGAGGAGGCGGTCCGAACCGCGGCGATCACGGCGGAAGGCGGGCCGGCCATCGACCCAAAGCATTATCTCGGGGCCGCGGGCTTTGTTGCCGTCGCCCTGGCGCTCGGGGTGGTCCTGCAGCAATTCCTCGCCGTCTCAAACATCGCTCTGGTCTTCCTGACCGCAGTGCTCGCATGCGCGATCGCTTACGGCCTGCTTCCGTCATTGTTCGCCTGTCTGCTCAGCGTGCTGGCCTACAATTTCTTCTTCCTGCCGCCGCTCTATACCTTCACGATCGCGGACCCGGAGAACGTCGTCGCGCTGTTCTTCTTTGCCGTCGTGGCGGTGATTGTCAGCAACCTGACGGCGCGGGTTCGCGCCCAGGCCCTCACCGCCCGGCAGCGCGCCAAGACGACCGAAGACCTCTATCTCTTTGCGCGCAAACTCTCCAGCACGGCGGTTCTTGACGATCTGTTGTGGGCGACCGCCTTCCAGATCGCATCGATGCTCAAGGTCAATGTCGTCCTGCTGCTGCCCGAGGGCGGCTCGGTCGCGGTGCGGGCCGCCTATCCGCCGGAAGACACCTTGGACGAAGCGGACCTTGCCGCGGCGAAGTGGTCCTGGGAAAACGACCAGCCGGCCGGCCGCGGCGCCGATACATTGCCGGGGGCGAAACGGCTGTTCCTGCCGATGCGCACCGGGCGCGGTCCGGTCGGCATTGTCGGGCTCGACAGCGACCGAGCGGGGCCGCTGCTGGCGCCCGACCAGCGGCGTCTGTTCAATGCGCTGGCTGACCAGGCGGCGCTGGCGATCGAGCGGATCGGTCTGGCGCAGGATGTCGAGCGGGCGCAGGTCGCGGCCGAGACCGAGCGGCTGCGCTCGTCGCTGCTGACCTCGATTTCACACGATTTGCGAACCCCGCTTGCGTCGATCCTAGGCTCGGCGACGAGCCTCAAGAACTATCGTGCGACGCTCGACGAGGCGGCGCAGGACGAGCTGATCGGGACAATCCAGGAGGAGTCGGAACGCCTCAACCGCTTCATCGCGAACCTGCTCGACATGACCCGGCTCGAAGCCGGCGCCGTACAGCCCAAATCGGATCTCGTCGACATCGCCGACATTGTCGGCAGTGCGCTCGGACGGGCCGGAAAGGTGCTCGCCCAGCACCGCGTTGTCGTCGAGCTGGCCGATGACCTGCCGATGGTCAAACTCGACCCGGTCCTGTTTGAGCAGGTTCTGTTCAATCTGTTGGACAACGCCGCGAAGTACGCGCCGGGCGGCACCGAGGTGAGGCTTTCGGCCGGCCGAGAGGGCAACCAGCTGCGCCTCAGGGTAATCGACGAGGGACCCGGCATTCCGCCCGCCGATGTGGAGCGGATTTTCGACAAGTTCTACCGCGTGCAGGCCGCCGACAGCCGGCGCGTCGGCACCGGGCTCGGCCTCGCCATCTGCCGCGGATTTGTCGATGCGATGGGCGGCACCATAACCGGCAGCAATCGCCCTGATCGCCGCGGAGCGGTGTTCACGATCACCTTTCCGCTCTCCGCCGACCGTGTGACAGCAAAGGACATGGCCGCATGATCGGCAAGGCCGCCCCGCTGGCCGCCCCGCTGAAGGTGCTGGTCGTCGATGACGAACCGGCGATACGGCGGTTTCTGCGGACCAGCCTCACCGCGCAAGGCTACCATGTCACCGAGGCGGCGGATGGAGCGGGCGCGCTAAACGATCTCCGCCGCGCTCCAGTTGACATCCTGGTCCTGGATCTCGGGCTGCCTGATATCAATGGGCTTGAGATTATCGAGCGCGTTCGCGGTCAGGGGTCGCCCGTGCCGATCGTCGTGCTGTCGAGCCGCACCGACGAAACCGGCAAGGTGAAGGCGCTGGATCTTGGTGCCGACGACTATGTCACCAAGCCCTTCGGCATCGACGAGCTGCTCGCGCGCATTCGCGCGGCGTTGCGCCACCGGCTGCAGCAGGAGGGCGAACAGCCGGTGTTCCGCTGCGGCGACCTCGCCGTGGATCTCGTCCGCGGTATCGTCACCGTCGGCGGCAACGAGGTGAAGCTGACGCCGCGCGAGTACAGCCTGCTCCGCCTGTTTGTCGCCCACGCAGGCAAGGTGCTGACGCACCGTTTGATCCTGCGCGAAGTTTGGGGCGGCGAAGGCGAGGTGCAATATCTGCGCGTTTACATCCGGGCATTGCGCCACAAGATCGAACCTGACCCCGGGCAGCCTCGCTATATTCTTACCGAGCAGGGGGTCGGCTATCGCATGCGCGCGCCAGACTGATCTGGCGGCCGCGCCTGTCTGCAGGAGGTTCTGTTCGGTGGATACGCCCGATCTGATCGACCCGGAACGGGTAATTGCGACGCTGCACGTGAGCGACAAGCCGCAGCTGTTACTCGAGCTGTCGCAGCGCGCCGCAAGGCTTCTGGCCATGGATCCGCATCTGATCCTTGAGGCGCTGCGCTCCCGGGAAGCGCTGGGTTCGACCGGCGTTGGTCAGGGCATCGCCTTGCCGCACGCTCGCGTGGACGGCCTGGAACGGTTCTTCGGCCTGTTTGCGCGATTGGAGCGAGCGATCAACTTCGACGCCATCGACGGACGGCCGGTCGACCTCGTGTTTCTTTTGCTGACCCCGGGACGGGCGGGCAACGACCACCTGACCGCGCTGGCAAGCGTATCGCGCCGACTGCGCGATCGCGAGGTGGCGGCGCAATTGCGGGCCGCCAAATCCGGCCCCGAACTTTACGACATCCTCACGCGCCCCGCGCCCGGAATGCCGCGCAGCATCTGATATCAGCCGCCGTTCGACGCGACGCCGCGCAAGAAACCGGGTTAATTTCGCAGGCGGAAGGTGCTCAGTACGTCGTCGCCCACAGCTTCGCTCGACAGGCGCTCGAAGCCGGGTGCCCCGGCCAGGGCGTCGAGGCCGAGCGCGGCGACGGCCGGGACCCCGTCGTCGCCGAGCAGCAATGGCGCATGAAACCAGGCGAGGCGATCGACGAGCCCGCCGCGCAGCAACGAAGCGGCGAGCTGGCCGCCGCCTTCGACGAGGAGCCGGGTCAGCCCACGCTCGCCCAAGAGGCCGAGCGCGGCGGCGACATCGACACGCCCCGCATCGTCCGGCTCGGCGGCGATGATTTCGACCCCGGCGTCGCGCAATGCCTGCCGGCGGGCATGATCGGCGGCATCCAGCGTCACCACCCAGGTCGGGACCTGCCGCGCCTCGGCGACCAGGCGCGCCGTCAGAGGGATGCGCAGCTGCGAATCGAGGACGATGCGCACCGGCGAGCGGGCCGCGAGGCCGGGCAGGCGGCAGGTCAGCTGCGGGTCGTCGGCGATGACCGTGCCGCTGCCGACGAGGATCGCGTCATGGGTCGCGCGCAGCAGATGGCCGCGCTCGCGCGATGCCGCGCCGGTGATCCAGCGGCTCTCGCCGCTCGCCGTCGCGATGCGGCCATCGAGCGAAGTCGCCAGTTTCAGGGTCACCAGCGGCCGGCCGAGGCGCAGCCGGGTGAAAAACCCGGCGTTGATCTCCGCCGCCTCCTCCATGCCCAGCCCGAGTTCGACCGCGACCCCGGCTTCGCGCAGCCGCGCCAGCCCGCCGCCGGCGACAGGGTTGGGATCCAGGGCCGCGGCCGCCACCCGCCGCACCCCGGCCGCGATCAGCGCGTCGGCGCAGGGCGGCGTCCTGCCCCAATGGCTGCACGGTTCGAGCGTGACATAGGCCGTCGCGCCCTGCGCCGCGGCGCCGGCACGGGCGAGCGCCTCAGCTTCGGCATGCGGCCGGCCGCCCGGCTGGGTCCAGCCGCGCCCGACCACCCGGCCGTCCCGCGCGATGACGCAGCCGACCGCCGGGTTGGGCCACACATTGCCGAGCCCGCGCCGAGCCAGCGCCAGCGCGGCGTGCATCGCAGCGGTGTCACCGCCCTGACGCATCAGAGGTCAAAAAACTCGATGTCGAGATTTCCCTCAAGTTTGCCGATCTGATGAAGAATTTTTTTGTCGATCCACAACGGGATCTCGGTCGATTTCGGGGCCACATGAAGATAGAAGTTAAGCTCTATCTCACCATCCCGTTTTCGTAGGTTTCTAATTTTTGCGTAAATCGGAGAGACGCGCTCTAGTAGATTGGAAATTACTGTTGCAGGTAGGTCCACGTTTATTTGGGAGCACGTAACGTGCCAGCCAAACGCCTCTGGTCTTGGCCTTGGCGGTGTTCGGTCAATGCCGCGAAGAACGGTGCGGTCCGGTTGAAATTGGAGGATCTCCGAAATCTGGTTCGGCGTAAGCTGTTTTGACCAAATAGAGAAAGTCGCCGAAACCCGGTTCATCGCGACACCCGCACATTAAGAGGTTGTGGCGCACCGATCCCCCGCCGCGGCGCGCTGTAAAGATTCCCCTCGCGGTCGATCAGGCTCTGGTCCCGCGAATTCAGCTGCAGCTCCTGAACCTTCCAGTCCTCCACCCGCGCGTATCCATCCTGTCGCGCCGCCCTCAGCAACTCGCCGCTCGACGCCTGTCTCAGATCGCCCGGCGGTGGACCGGCGGCTCCGCCAGATCGCATCCGGCGATCCGCCGCGATGCCTCACTCGCCGTCGGCGGCGATGCGGCCGACGAATTCGCCGAAATCCTTGGCCTCGCGAAAATTGCGGTAGACCGAAGCGAAGCGGACATAGCCGACCTGATCGAGGATCGACAAGGCCTCCATGACTTCTTCGCCGATCCGGTCGCTCGGAATCTCGGTTTCGCCCGAGCTTTCGAGCTGGCGCACCAGCGAATTGATCATGCGCTCGACCCGCTCCGGCTCGACCGGCCGCTTGCGCAAGGCGACATAGATCGAGCGCGCCAGCTTGTCGCGGTCAAACGGCTCGCGCTGATTGTTCTTTTTGACGACGGTCAGCTCGCGCAACTGCACCCGCTCGAACGTCGTAAAGCGCGCCGCGCAACTGGCGCAAAACCGCCGCCTTCGGATCGCGCCGCGATCGTCGGTCGGGCGCGAATCCTTGACCTGGGTGTCTTCGGCGCCGCAGAACGGGCAACGCATGTGCTCCTCCGTGTCGGTCCGCCCGCCTCAAGCGGCGGGCGGTCGCTTCAGTGGCGCTTCAGGGGCGGCCGGCGCCCGGATAGATCGGGAAGCGGGCGCACAGGGCGGCGACTTCCTCGCGCACCCGGGCCTCAACCTCCCCATTCGTTGCCGGACCGCGGGCCAGGCCGCGCAAGACTTCGCCGATCCACTGGCCGACCTGGCGGAACTCGGCGACGCCAAAGCCGCGCGTTGTCGCCGCCGGCGACCCGAGGCGAACCCCCGAGGTCACGGTCGGCTTTTGCGGGTCGAACGGGATGCCGTTCTTGTTGCAGGTGATGCCGGCGCGCTCCAACGCCTGCTCGGCGTCGCGTCCGGTGAGGCCCATCGGGCGCAGATCGACCAGCAGCAGATGCGTGTCGGTGCCGCCCGAGACGATCGCCAGCCCTTCGGCCTGAAGCGTGGCGGCAAGGGTTTGCGCGTTGGCGACGACGGCATGCGCATAGGCAGCAAAGCTCGGCCGCAAGGCTTCGCCGAGGGCCACCGCCTTGGCGGCGATCGCGTGCATCAGCGGGCCGCCCTGCAGGCCCGGGAACATTGCGGAGTCGATCCGCTTGGCGATGTCCGGGTCGTTGGTCAGGATCATGCCGCCGCGCGGGCCGCGCAAAGTTTTATGCGTCGTCGTGGTGACGACATGGGCGTATGGCAACGGGCTCGGATGCGCCCCTCCGGCGACGAGGCCGGCGAAATGCGCCATGTCGACCATCAGATAGGCGCCGACCCGGTCGGCAATCGCGCGAAACCGGGCGAAGTCGATAATCCGCGGATAGGCGCTGCCGCCGGCGATGATGAGACGCGGCCGGTGCGTCTCGGCCTGGCGCTCGACCTCGGCGAAATCGATGCGGGCGTCCTCGGCGCGCACCCCGTAGGTCGCGGCGTGGAACCATTTGCCCGAAATATTGGGCGGCGCGCCGTGGGTCAGATGCCCGCCGGCGAACAGCGACATGCCGAGAATGGGGTCGCCGGGCTTCAAGAGGGCGAGGTACACCGCCTCGTTGGCCGGCGCGCCGGCATGCGGCTGGACATTGGCGAAGGCGCAATCGAACAGGCGCTTGGCGCGCTCGATGGCGAGCCGCTCGGCGACGTCGACAAATTCGCAGCCGCCGTAATAGCGACGCCCCGGATAGCCCTCGGCATACTTGTTGGTCAGCACCGAACCCTGCGCTTCGAGCACCGCGCGCGAGACGATGTTTTCGCTGGCGATCAGCTCGATCTGGGTCTGCTCGCGGTGCAATTCGCCGGCGATCGCCGCCGCGAGTTCGGGATCGGCATCGGACAGAACATCGGTGAAAAACCCCGACGCAGGCGCCGCGGGGCGCGGAAAGGCTGAGGAGATCGCCAGGACAGCACCTCTTGCGACAGGGGGAGGCAGCAGCGCGATCGATAATCTACCATATCTCGGGCAGTGATGTCAGCCGCCTACCACACGTCGCGTTGTCGCCGGCAACGGCCGCACGCTCGCAGCGGGATTCCCCGTCGGCCACGCAAATCATTGAATGAAACGGCGCGACCATTGATCAGGCACCGGAAGCGGCTGGACATCGCAAGGGCACCCGGGCGATTGTCTAGCGCCGATCAAGTCGCGGTCAGCACAGCTTGTTGGCCATTACTGTCTCTCCCGGGAGTTTCGGTTGACACGAACAACTCGCTCTGCGATCCTCACCCTCAAGTCAACGTAGAGCAGGATCGAGGAAGCACATGGCTGATCTGGCGGCGCCCAAAATGGCGGACGACGAATTGCTGCGAATGACCGCCGAAGTGGTGTCGGCCTACGTCAGCAACAACACCCTGGCGACCGGCCAATTGGCCGATGTCATCCAGTCCGTCTACAATTCGCTGCGCGGCCTCGAGGGGCATGTCGCGGAACCGCCCGCAGAGCCGCTGCGGCCGGCGGTGCCGATCCGCAAATCGGTCACGGCGGAATACCTGATCTGTCTCGAAGACGGCAAAAAACTGAAGATGCTGAAGCGGCACCTCCGCTCGACCTACGGATTGACGCCCGACGAGTACCGGGCGAAATGGGGGCTGGCGCCGGACTACCCGATGGTCGCCTCCAAATATGCCGAGCAGCGCTCGGAGTTTGCCAAGAAAATCGGCCTCGGCCGCGGCGCCGGGCGCGGTTCGGCAAGAGCCTCCGCCAAGAAATAGCCGCAACGGCCGGCGAAAGCCGAAAAGGGCGCCGGTCGGCGCCCTTTTTCGTCGCCGTCACCTGCCGAGCGAACGCGTTATCCTGGAGTGAGCGAAGCCCCCGATGAGCAAAGCCGCCGAACCCGCTGCACCCGGTCGCCGTGCGACGTTCGACTGGGCCGACCCCTTGTTGTTCGAGGACGAGCTTGGCGAGGACGAGCGCCTGGTTCGCGATAGTGCGCGCGCCTATTGCCAGGAAAGGCTGCTGCCGCGGGTATTGACCGCCAACCGCGAGGAGCGCTTCGACCGCGAGATCATGACCGAGATGGGCGAACTCGGCTTTCTCGGCTCGACCATCGAGGGTTACGGTTGCGCCGGGGCGAGCTATGTTTCCTATGGCCTCATTGCCCGCGAGGTCGAGCGCGTCGACAGCGGCTACCGCTCGGCGATGAGCGTGCAGTCGAGCCTCGTCATGT
>DATLTH010000455.1:0-3479 GCA_035533695.1 Allostellaceae bacterium
AGATTATGGCGGTGCATGGCGAATTCTTCCGTCTCGCCGGCATCGTGCGGCACCCGCCGCAAATCGGTCGGCGAGCGGACGAGTCCCAATCCGTTCGATCCGACCACGGTGAACCCGCGCAGCCGGTCGCCGAGCTGGGCCGCGACATTGCCGCCGATCACCCCGCCGAACGAGAAGCCCGCGAGGTGCGGCCGCTCGCCCTCCCGCAGCAGGATGTGCAACCCCTCGACGACAATCGCGGCGAGCCCCGCGGCCGTCCACGGCTCGGGCGGCGTCGCCGATTCGCCGAGCCCCGGCAGATCGGCCGCGATCACCCGAAATTGCCGGGCGAGCGGCAGCACGTTGCGCACCCAATGCGACCACGAACCATAGCCGCCATGCAGCAATACCAGGGGCGGCCCGTCGCCCCACACCCGCCATACCATCGTGCCGTCGCCGCACGGCGTCTCGACCCGCGTCGCCTGCGCCGCGATCCCCTCGACCAGCGCTATCGTGTCTTCGCTGATGATCGCCACCGCCGCCTCTTTCGTTGCCGCGCCGGCGCTGATACAGGGTTTCGCGGCGTCCGCCTACCGCAAAACGCCAGCGCCGGCCCGCTCGACCGCACCGCGAGTTCGCCATGATCGCGGCGTGCGGCACACTTGCGCGACCCTCACGTTCCAGCCGGCGATTTACAGGACCTTCCCGCGCGTGGCAAATTTGCCGCCGCAACGGAGGAAACCCGATGAAGCTTCTGCGCTACGGCCCGGCGGGCCAGGAAAAGCCGGGCCTATTGGACCGTGACGGCAAGATCCGCGACCTGTCGGGGGTGGTGCATGACATCGATGGCGCCGCGCTCGCGCCGGCCGCGCTCGACCGGTTGCGCCGGCTCGACCCCGCCACGCTGCCGCTGGCAGCGGGTTCGCCGCGGCTCGGCCCTTGCGTCGGCGCGGTCTCGAAAATCGTGGCGATCGGTCTCAACTACCGCCTGCACGCGCAGGAGGCCGGCATGCCGATCCCGAAGGAGCCGATCGTCTTCCTCAAGGCGATCTCGTCGATTTGCGGGCCGAACGACGACACGATCATCCCCAAAGCCTCGCAGAAGACCGATTACGAGGTCGAGCTCGGCATCGTCATCGGGACCCGGGCCAGCTATGTCAGCGAAGCCGACGCACGCAAGCACGTCGCCGGATATTGCGTCGTCAACGACGTGTCCGAGCGCGAATTTCAGATGGAGCGCGGCGGGCAATGGACCAAGGGCAAGAGCGCCGACACGTTCTGCCCGATCGGGCCCTGGCTGGTGACCGCCGAGGAGGTGCCCGACCCCGGCAAGCTCGAGTTGTGGACCGAAGTGAATGGCGAGCGCCGGCAAAACAGCAACACCGCCGATCTGATCTTCGGCGTCGACGAGATCGTCAGCTATGTCAGCCAGTTCATGACGCTCCTGCCGGGCGACGTGATCCCGACCGGCACGCCGTCGGGTGTCGCGATGGGCTTCAAGCCGCCGAGATTCCTCAAGCCGGGCGACCGGGTTCGCCTCTCGGTTGAGGGTCTGGGCGAGCAGAATCAGCGCCTTATCGCCTGCCCGGACTGATTTTCCGGGCCGCCTCTCGGCCTCACCAGGCCAGGGCGCGCCGGCACGCAATGTCAACCCTGGCGCGATGCGACTCTTTTACGCTATGATTTGGCGCTATCGACGCTTGTCGCATTCAATTGCACGTTTAGAGGCGCCATGTACGATCGCCGCCCGGGCTTCTTCCGCGAAGACACGCCCCCCACCCCCGGCCGCCGCGTCGATGCGACGGTCAAATGGTTCAACGCCAGCAAAGGTTTCGGGTTCGTCACCTTGTCCGACGGCACGCAAGACGCCTTTCTGCCGATGGCGATCCTGCGCCGCGCCGGCTACGAGGACGTCCGCGAGGGCGCGCTGATCGTCTGCGAAATCAGCGCCGGCGCAAAAGGGCCGCTCGTCACCCAGGTGTTGAACATCGACGCCAGCACCGCGGTTGCCCCGCGCAGCGATGGGTTCGATCGCCACCCCTCCCGCCCTTCGACGACGCTCGAAGGCGCAGTCAAATGGTTCGAGCCGGAAAAGGGCTACGGCTTTGTTTCGCCCGATGGCGGCGGCAAGGATATTTTCGTCCACATCACCGCGTTGCGGCGCAGCGGCGTCAACGCCCTCGAACCGGGGCAGCGGGTGCGGGTCGATGCGGTTGACGGCAGGAAAGGCCTCGAAGCGGACCATATCACGCTCATTTCGTGAAGATTCGCGAGCGGGGTCGGCCGCTGGCGGGGCGGCGGCCGCAAAGCGCCTTGGCGCGGTGCCGACCCCGCGCAGCGCTTGCGCCGGGGACCGGGACGGCGCATGGTCGCCGCGCTCGCCAACGGGTTTACAAACCCGACCCAAGGGGGCAACGTGACGGCCCCGAGCGAGGGCCGCTGCGTTCTCGTCGATAGCTGCGAGAACCGAGCCGATGGACCTGCGTGACACGATCCGCACATATCGTCTGTTTTCCGGATCTTACGACATTGTTTTCGGCCCGGTGTTTCATCCCGGGCGCAAAGAGGCGGTGCGCATCGCCAACGACCGGCCGGCGCAGCGCATCCTCGAAGTCGGCGTCGGCACCGGCTTGTCGTTGCCTTATTTCCGCGCCGACTCGCGCGTCACCGGGATCGATATTTCGGCCGAGATGCTGGAGAAGGGGCGCCGCCGCGTGGCACAGCAGCAGCTCAAGCATGTCGACGCGCTGCACGTGATGGATGCCGAGCACCTCGAGTTCGAAGACAACTCGTTCGACGCCGTGCTGGCGCTTTATGTCGCCTCGGTGGTGCCGAGCCCGGCGCGCTTCGCGGCGGAAATGCGCCGCGTGTGCATCCCCGGCGGCACGATCGTGCTGGTCAACCACTTTACCAGCGAGAACTGGGCGTTGCGCTTTATGGAGCGGCGGCTGGCGCATCTGGCGCGCCATATCGGGTTCCACGCCGATTTCCCGCTCGACAGCTTTTTGCAGGAGAGCCGGCTGTCGGCCCGCGAAATTCGGCCGAGCAACCTGTTCGGCTATTGGCGGCTGTTGCGCTGCATCAATGAAAAGCCCGCCTCGACGATCGACTGACCGCCGCGCCCGGACGGTAGGGCGTCATTTCCGCTTTGGGGTCGACACGGCCGGGATCGATCGCAGATAGACGGCGATCGCGCGGCGATCTGCGTCGCTCAGCCGGGAAGTGCTCTTGACCACCTCCGCCATCGCACCGCCGACGTAATCGAAGTCGGGAGTTTGGCCGGTCGCCAGCACGGTGACGATATCACCTTCGCTCCAGTCGCCGATGCCGGTCTTGCGGTCGGGGGTGATGTTCGGCACCGCCTTGCCGTCCGGTCCGGCCGATGTCCCGGCGAGGAAGCGGCCGGTCTCCATCGCGCCCAGCCAGTTGCGCGGCGTATGGCATTCGCCGCAATGCGCCAGCGCCGTGACGAGATAGGCGCCGCGGTTGTATTCGGCGCT
>DATLTH010000456.1:0-2911 GCA_035533695.1 Allostellaceae bacterium
CGGCAGCGGCGAGGCTGACAGCGGCACGGCAGCGGCGAGGCTGACAGACAGCGGTGCCGAGCTGGGAGATGCGGACTGAAAGACCGGTGCCGCACTGTGGCGAGCGCCGCAGATTGCCTCGGCTTTCACTGGTCGAGCCAGGACTTGCCACCGGATTTGCCACCGAAGGCACGGCGCATGCGCTATTCGCGCCTCCCCGCTCCCCGGTTCTGCTGGCTCGCGCCTTGCGAATGGCTCGCAACAAGCATGCGTTTTCGATGTCTGGTTGCGACTGGTTCGCAACGTTTCGATGCCTCGCATCGATCTCTCCCAGCGGGCGGCAGCCGCCCCACTCGACTGCCCTAAACCCGACTATTCTATTGCTTTTCAACCGGATAGAGGGCAACGCCGGCGGCCACGGCCGGCTTGCGGTCAAGTGGAGTAGTGGGGATGAGTGGGCGGTTTTTGGTCCCCCTATAGAAACTGTCATTCTCTCACTGACACTTTCTACGTGTACTACAAAAACAGGGTACTGAAGTACACTACTCCACTTGATCGTCATGGCGCCGTCGCCAGCTGCCAGCGGCCGATCCCGTTGAGCATTCCCGCTTCGATGATGCGCTTGCCGCCGACCGTGCGGCCCTTGACCTGGCCGAGCCAGCGGCCGAGGCGCACCGGCGAAATCGTGTCGCGCGTGCTGGCCGCGACCGATAGCAGCGCCTGGCGGAACTCGCCGTGCAACCACCCGCCGTCGACCTGCTGCGCCGCCCTGTCGGCAAGCTCGCGCCCGGTGCACGGCGCGGCGCCGATGACCTGGTGCCATTGCTCCAAGACCGCGACCAGCGCTGCCAGCTGCGGGTCGTCGCGCCGGGCTTCGGCCATGGCGTCGACAGGATCTGGCCGGCCGAGCCAGATCAGCGGGTCGCGGACCCATTTCGACCAGTCTTCGAATGAGCCCAACGGTCCGATCGTGTGCGGGCAACCGGCCACGAGGAAGGCGCGTGCGATCGTCAATGCCGCCGTTACCAAACCCGGACGATCGGCCAACGCTGTCACACAGGGGTCAGGGGTCTCGAACTCGCGCAGCTCGGGACGTTCGCAGCCGGGATCGAGCCGGCACATCAGCGAGCGGCGCACCATATCGCCGGCGAATTTCAGGTTGTTGCCGGTGGCGTACCAGCATGCCGTATTGCCGCTGATGAGCCGCGACGAGGTGCCGAGAATACGCGTCGCGATCAGCGGCTGCGTGACCGCTTGGCAGAGGAATTCGCCCCCCACCGCCCGCTCGGCATTGTCGATCGCGATGATCGGATCGCCGGCCAGCAGCACGGCGCCGAGCCGCTTTTCGGTTTCCTCGTCGCGCTGGCCGAGAGCGGTCACCGGTGCCGGGTGGCCAGTGGTGAGGATCGCGGCAATATCGACGATCTTTGACTTCCCGCTGCCCGCAACCGGCGCAGTAATGCCGTGCATCGGTGCTGCGCTCATCGCCCGCCGCAAGAGAGGTGTCAATATCGCCGAGAGTGCGACACTGCGGCTTACTTCATCGATGAAATCGAAGGAGCCGATCAGTCCCTCGATGCGGTCGAGCGCGGCCAGCGCAGCAGCACGATCCGGCGCAACCGGCACGGCGGGAAACTGGAGGCCGCGCGGGTCGTAGTAGACGCCGGTCGCGGGGTCGAAGCCGGGACGTTCGATCAGCGTGCCGTTCGGCCGCAAGCCGGGGGCGGTGGTGACCGCGGTCAGGCCCGGCAGCTTCCACAGGCCGGCACGCTCAAGGTAGGCGTCGGCGAAGTCGCCGGGGCAATCGACGCTGAGCCATGTGTCGGTGCGCTTGTCGAACTTGCGCAGATCGACGGCCAGGTTGAAGCGGTTACGCATGTGCTGGGTGCCGACCGTGGCGATCCGCAATGCCTGGGCCTTGCGCCCGCCGCCGATGTCAACCTCCTGCGGCGCGACGCGAACGACGAATTCGCCGCGCTGCCACAGGCCCCCATCGCGATCGATGACGTGTTCCTCGGCCGCGTCTATCGCCTCGGAGCGCTTGCCGGCGATGATCTGCACGATAGGTCGGGCATCGCCGGTGGGGTTGTCGTCGTTGGTGTCGACGACGCGGAGGCGAGCGCGGCGGGACGTGGCCATTTATGCCGCCTCCTCGCGATCGGGGTCGGGGGTGGCCGCGAGGAGCTGCGCGAACTCGGCGACATCCTTGACGAACGGCGGCGGCCGGATCGTCGAGACGCGGCGCCCGGCGGCGCGATGCACCCGCAACGCCTCGGCCAACGCCGTTGCCGCCGGTGATCGACGCGGGTCGTTCTGCGCGATCCAGATCAGCCGGTTGACCTTTACGGGCAACACCAGCGGCGCCAGGCTCGACACCGACAGCACGGCGGCGGCGCGCCACTCCGGCCGCGCGCATACGATCGTTAAGACGTCTTCAATTCCCTCGCCGATCGCCAGCGTCTCGCCGTCCGACATTGTGTTCCAGGGCCGCCCGCTCGCGCCTTTCCAGAGCCGCACGCAACCGCCTGAATAGCCGCCGAGCATCGACAGCTTCGGCCGATCGAGCGGCGCTTTTTTTACTTCGCCATTACTATGAGGGTCGAGCCATATCCGGTGCGTGTTGACGTGCCTGCCGTCCGGGCCGCAGATCGCCGCAACCAGGGCCGGCCAGTGCCGCCGGCTCTCGCCGTTCCACAATCCGGGGTGCAGCCGCAGCGCCGCCGGCGGTGCCGGCAATAGCGCGAGGTCGATGCCGCGGCCGGCAAGATACCGCCAGCCGGCATCGCCCGATCGCAGCGGGTGGCCGGCGAGCCAAACCAGTTTCGCGTCCCGCGCATTGGCCTCGGCGTCGTGCTCTGCCTGGCGCGCACGCTGCTCGCGAGCTTTCTCGCTCTTGCGCCTCAGCCGCTCGACATCCTGCGGATCGAGCCGG
>DATLTH010000457.1:0-2649 GCA_035533695.1 Allostellaceae bacterium
CCAGGCCGAGGCGGAGCAGGTTTTCTTCAATGAGCCGCTCTTGGTCGCGCAGGACGCAACGCACAGCACTCGCGAGGCCCGCTTGCACGGCTTGGGCCGCACCGATGCGGGCCGCCTTCTCCACGTCACGTTCACCCTGCGCCGCGACGACACCTTGATCCGGGTCATCTCGGCCCGCTCGATGCACCGCACGGAAAGACGCCGCTATGAAGAGGAAAGCTAGCCCCCAGCCGCAATTCCGCGACGAAGCGGAAGAGCGGCAATTCTGGGAGACCCACGATTCGAGCCTCTATGTCGACTGGAGCACGGCCGAGCGCGTGCGGCTGCCCAATCTCAAGCCGTCGACGCGGTCGATCTCGCTGCGCCTGCCGGTGGCGCTTTTGGAACGCATCAAAATCGCCGCCAACAAGCGCGATGTTCCCTATCAGTCGCTGATCAAGACCTGGCTGGCCGAAAAGGCAGATTCCCGCTGAGCGTAGGCCCGGTAGTTCAATAAACTGTCACCGCAATTCCGATTTCTTCCATCAGGTTGAAACCGCCCGCTGGCCCCGCCGCGCCCCCCGCTCGGTTACGGGATCGATATTGGGGATGTGAACGTCGGCGCAGAGCAAACGGTCGCCGCATGTCGGAGGCTCGCGGGGAAGGGGAGGGAGATGGCCGGCTACCTGGACAGCGTAAATCGGACGAAGGTTAAGACCGAACTGCTGGTAGAGGTCTTGCGGATGCACGCGGCGATGGCGCCGGAAGATCGCGGCGTGTTCGAGGCGCGTGCCTTCCGGATTTTTGAGCTGCTCAAAAGCAAGGGTATGCGCGCTGACAGAATCGCGTCGCTCGCGACGGCGATAGATTTTCGGCTCACGGCCCTCGCTCGGCTTGAGCGCGATGCCGCACTTCGCGGATGGTCAATTCCGCGACAAGAGCCAGGCGCCTCGTCCATCTCGGTTGATGTGCTGAAGGCGGCTGCGGAAGAGCCACTTATCGAGAATATAGAGGGCAAGGCAACCTTTGATGCGGATAGGTTTCGCAGACGTATTCTGGCGAACGTCGAACCGGACGGGTGTGCATGACCCAGCCCTCGTAGGGCGGATGAGCGCAGCGTAATCCGCCGCCATCGCCGAAAGGTTTGGCGGGTTACGCTTCGCTCACCCGCCCTACGGCTCGCTGCGGCACGACCTTCTGCGGCACAATGAGGGCGAGCTTGCCCGCTTGCGTGAAGCCGTCCGCACCTCTCTGTTCCGCGCCCTGGCGCTCGGACAAGCGCGGCGTCACCCGCTGCTGACCAGCAAGACGCGGTGCTTTCCTTCAGACGTTTAGTGGCCCGACAGCATGTTGGCGGTGCCGGTCAGCGTGCCGCTGGCGACGCCGACAGCCCCGCCGACCACCGCGCCGACCGGGCCACTCGCCCTGTAGCCCTGCGCCGCGCCTTGGGCCTCGCCGGTCGCCGCGCCCGACACCGGGTTCGAATAATTGTGCACGCCGATCGGATAGCAGGTGCCGCGATGCACCGCATATCCCGGCGCGCAGGGATAGCGCGCGAATGCACCGCTCGATGTGGCCGCCAACAGCGCCGCGGCGGCCGCGAAAAACTTGAGCTGCGTTGTCATCAGTCTCTTCCTAGTCATCAGTCTTTTCCTAAAATCTCTTGCGGGCGCGACCCGCGCCGCCGCCCTTCTCAACTAACGTGCATAATTAGGATCGCGTTCCGCGGGTGTCGCCCGCGCGCGTTTTCCGATATCGGCGCGCCGCGTCCGTACGATCCCCGTGTGGTAGGATGGTACCCGCCGGTCCTTGCTAAAACAGGAAATATAAAATTGCTATAATAGTATTATACGGCGGCCCGGCGCATATCGCGCGGCGTAGCGGAGTGATGCGGATATGGCAATGCCTGATGTGGGACTGATCGGAACAGGAGAAACAGGCGGGCGCGCCGGTGAGCGCGACGAGCATGGGCGGTGTGCCAGGGGGTGCTCGGGCAATCCTGCCGGACGGAGAAGGATGCGCCGAAAGCGGTCAATTGCGTTGACGGGATCGGCAGGGCGCCTCGACCGAGGTCGTTCGAACGAGCGCCGAAGTTTCTCAATCCGCTGCCGTGGGCAGCTGGCGCAACTGCTCCTTCAACCGATCGAAATCCACCGGTTTGGTGAGGAACTCGAAGGCGCCAAGTTCGCTGGCGCGGCGCCGCCGCTCGTCGTCGCCATAGGCGGTCACCATCATGACCGGCAGATCGGGCCGCCGCCGCTTCACCTCGCGCAAGAGTTCGAGCCCATCCATGCCCGGCATATTGATATCCGAGAGCAGCACGATCAGCTCCGGCTCGATCGCCTCGGCAAGCTGGTCGAGCGCCTCTGCTGCCGAGCCCGCGAAGTGCATCACATAGGTGCCGTCGCGCGCTTCGCGGCGAAAGCGCTGGCGGAACAGGTCGGCGACATCGGGTTCGTCGTCGACCACCAGGATGCTGACGCTCATGCCGCTGCCCCGGTTTGCGGCGCGGCACCGCGCGGCAGTCGTATGGTGAACTCGGTGAACTCGCCGACCCGGCTGTCGACCGCGATCGTGCCGCCGTGCTGTTGCGTCACGATGTCGTAGCTGATCGACAGGCCGAGCCCGGTGCCCTCGCCGGTCGGCTTGGTGGTGAAAAAGGGCTGAAAC
>DATLTH010000458.1:0-6965 GCA_035533695.1 Allostellaceae bacterium
GAGATTGGACAATTCGAATTCGCGCCGGTCGGTGATGCCGATCTCGGTCGGGCATTTCGCGTCGAGATCGCCGTCATCCGAGGTAAAGACGTGGAACGGCAGGTTTTCCACCTTGCCGCCGCCCTCGGCGCCGCGGATCGCGACACAAAAGCCGGTTTGCGCAAAGGCATCGGTCAGCCTCGTGCCCATCACATAGGCGGCGTTCATCCAGCAATATTGCTCGTGATCCATCGGCCGCGCCGCGCCGGCAGCGTCGTAGGGCGCTTCCTCATAGGCGAATTCGTCGATCGGCTTGGTCGCGGCGCCGTAGGGCAGCCGGGCGACGACCCGCGGCAGGACAAGGTTGACAAAGCGCGCATCCTCGCTGTCGCGAAAGCTGCGCCACTTGGCGTATTCGATGGTGTCGAAGATCTTGGCGAGATCGCGCGGCCGCGACAGCTCGGTCCAGTTCTGGAACCCGAACATGTTGGCGCCGGCCGCCGAGATGAACGGCGCGAAGGCGCCGGCAGCCACATTCGAGACGAGACGCAATGCCTCGATGTCATCGGGATGGCTGGTCCATTCGTAATCGCCGATCAGCGCCCCGTACGGCTCGCCGCCGGGGGTGCCGAATTCGTTTTCATAGATCTGCTTGAAGAGCTGGCTCTGATCGAATTCGACCGCGCGCGTCAGGTCGCGCAGCAGTTCGCGCTTCGGCAGGTTGAGGACGCGCAATTTCAGGCTGGTGCCGGTCTCGCTGTTCATCACGAGATAGTTCAGCCCGCGCCAGCTGCCTTCGAGATGCAGAAAACGCGGATGATGGATGATCTCGTTGAGCTGGGCGGAAAGCCTGGCGTCGATCGCCGCGATCGCCTTGTCGATCGTGCGCGGCAGATTGCGGTCGAACGTGACCGTGCCGACCAATGCCTGCTCGACCAGCGTCTTGACCAGATCCTGGGCGCGGTCGGGCTCGGTCTGCTTGGTGGCCGCGACGACCTGTTCCAAGAGGCCACCGGCCGCTGGAGCTGTTGGCGCTTCTGCTGCAGCCGGGGCGGCGTCGGGAGATAGCTTGAGGTCGGAAATGGCTCAGCCCTCCTGTTTGTCGAGGCCCAATTGACCCGATAGGGATTTGAGTTCGCTCTCGTTCTTCAAGATCTGCTCGAGCAGGCTTTCCAGCTGCTCGGAGCGGTCGACCTTGCTCATCAGGTCGCGCAACTTGTTGCGCGTTTCGAGCAATGCCTTCAATGCCGGAACCTGTTCGGCAACCCGGCCGGGCTCGAAGTCGTCGATCGAGTTGAACTTCAGAGCCACCGCCATCTCGCTGCCGTCATCGGCGAGTTTGTTGGCAACCCTGATGTTCAGCCCCGGCGTCATCCGGGCCATCACTTCGTTGAAATTGTCGCGGTCGATCTGGATGAACTTGCGCTCCGACAGCGGCCGCAACGGCTCGGTCGGATCGCCCGAGAAATCACCCATGATGCCCACGACGAAGGGCAGTTCGCGCAGAATCTCTGCCCCTTCGGTCTCGACTTCGTAAGTAATGTGCACCCGCGGCTTGCGGACACGCTTCAGCTTCTCGTGGATGCTCTCGGCCATACCGACGCCTCGCACGTTAACGGATTTGCTTAATCTTATACGAAAGTGGACGAAAGCCGAAGTGGAATAAGGTCGATTTTTAGTGACTGCGGCTACTCCGGCGGCGGCGGCGGCCGGATACCGAGACTGGTCAGGATCTGGTCGCGCAGGCCGGTATCCGGAACGATCTCCGCCAAGAGCTCCGGCCAGCTCATCCGCGCCCGCCGCACCGCCTCCTGCAAGGTATAGGAGAGCGGCGACAACGGCTCGGTATGCCGGAAGAAATCGGCAATGGCGGCAAGATTGCGCAATGCCTCTTCGCGCGAGGCGAGCGCGCCGGCACTGGCGGTGACCGGCAACCCGGCCGCCGACACCCCCGCCGCGCCGTCGGCCGACGGCGCGGCCGCCACCGCGCCTTCGGGCGAGGCGAAGCGCCCGGCGACAGTTGCGATCCGGTCGAGGATGTCGCGCACCCGGCTGGTCGGCGGCGCATCCGCCCCGGCGCGGCTGTCGAGTGCATCGCCGAGCGTCCGCCACGCCGCCGCCGCGGCTCGGGCCTGGTCGCGCACGGTGGTGAAATGCTCCGCTCCGGCGGCGCGCGCCTCATTCTCGACGGTATCGAACGGCACCACCCCGGCGTCGATGCGCAGCTGGCGCCGCTCGGGATCGACGATGGCCGCAAGATCGCCCGACTGCTCGAACTGCCAGAACTGCATCGGCATGCCATCCGGCCGCGCAAACAGCGGCAGCCGGCGCAACGGCTGGCTCAACGTGCCCTCGCCGGACTGGCCGTTGAGCCCCGCCACCGGGCCGACCCGCGTCGCGATGCCGTCTTCGTCCGGCAGCGGGAAAAGATCGTCCCAGAAACCCTCGACCAGCCCGTGCATCAACCGCACCCCGGCGGTAAACCCCGGCAGGCCGTCAACGCGCAGCAGCGCTTCGGTAAGCCAGGCGGCGATCTCGATGTCCTTGCTGTGGCCGCCGATCGCCTCGATGGCGAGGCCGCGAATGGTGCGCCATTGCGGCGGCAGGCCGCTCGCGGCGTCGTCGCTCTCCATCGCGCGCTCGGCGGCTCGCGCCTCGGCGCGGGCGTCGCGCAGCCGGTAGTAGAGCGATTGCGGTGACGAGTCGGCGCGCAGATCCGTCCCCTGCGGCATATCGCCCGCGATCGGCGCGAGCAGCGCGGCAAGATCGAAACCCTCCGGAAACTCGTCCATCGGCGCGCGGGTCCTGTCGGATTTGCTCGGCTAACAGCGATGCTGCCTGCCGCGGGGCCGCGCTGGCAAGAGCCGAAAGCGGGCGACGGGGTCAGCGGCCGAAAAGCCAGGCTGTGTAAATTGGCGCGACGGCAGCGTAAGTCGTGGCGAGGGCGTTCTCGCGCAGGCGCTCGAAAGCGCTGCGCGTCTCGTCCCGGATGTCCGGTGCCGCGGCGCCCCCGGCGGCGGCCACCGCCGCCCGGTCGAGCAGCGCGATGTAACGGGCGCGCAACTCCTGCCGCTGCGCGATCGTCAGGCTGGCAAGGTCGTCGAGGGTTCCCAGGCTGCCCTCGGGGCCCGCGGCGGGAACCCCGATCGGCTGCGTCACGGGATCGAACCGCGGCTCCCCCGCGGCCAGCGCCACCCGGATCACCAGCCTCGCCGGATAGACGAGGTTCGGTCCGCCGGGGATGCGACCCGCTGTGGGAAACAGCGGTATCGCCAGCCCGGCCACGCCGGCCGCGAACGGCTCCGCGAGCGGCAATCCGATATAATCCTCATCGACCCGCACGCCGGTCTCGTCCGCCCTCTGCAGCGCGCGGAGGTAGACCGAAGCGGCACCGTGCGGCAACTGGTCGTCGCTCATGGCATGACCGGATCCCGGGTGACATTCATTTGCGAACCGCCGGCGCGCGCGTTCGCGGCGTTCATCAGCGTCGCGGCCGGCATGTTGGAGACCGTGCCCGCCCCGGTGTCGTTGACCGTGACGGTCTGCAGATTGCCGTGGGCGTCAAACGTGCCTCCGGTCACCACCACGGCGTGGCCGCTGCCGACCTGTGCAGGGTTTCCCCACAACGTGCCGGCATCGACGTTGATGATGACCCCCTGGCGGTTCTGGATGGCGGTTCCGAGCGCCGCCTGGCTGGTCGTCACCACGGTGCTGGCGACCCCGTTTTGTTGCAGCAGCGTCCGGCGTGCCGCCGCGCTGGTGCCGCCACGCGTCGCCGGCGCTCCCGGCGTGCCGGCATTGGCCAATCCCTGCGCGACCGCGGAATTGAGCAACGGCGCCTCGCCGAGGCGCTGGCCGGTGGCGAGAAAGACGATCTCGCCGACCGACTGCACGCCGCAATTGCCGAAGTTTTGCTGCCCCGGAAAGGCCGCATTGCCGACAATGGCGCGCGCCTGCGCTGCCGAGAGGGCGGCGCGCGCGGCGCCGCCGTCGCCGATGATGACGGTCGGCAGGCCCAGCGTGATGACCCCGCCATGCACCGTCGAATCGCTGATCCGCGCGGCCGGCTGGCCGGCGACGATCACGGTCGCCGATCCGCTGGTGATGACGTCGGGCGGACCGGTGCAGGTCAACAGGTCGCCGATCCGCGCCTGCGGCAGGAACCCGGTCAGCACGGTCGGCGCGCAAGGCGGGATGATCGGTCCGCCGACATGCGGGACCACGCCCGTCACCGCCGGGCAAATGTGCATGTCGGTTATCCTAGCGGCGGGGGGCATGCCTGCCTCCGGATGATATGTTGGTGCAGCGCCGTCCGGGCGCGGTTGGCCGGGTGATCGGGCTCCTCATCCGAGCTTCCTCGGAAACGCATCGGTCCGCTTGAACAGCTGCAGCCCGTTCGTCGGAAAGCGCTGCGACGCCAGTCTTGCGCTGCGCACCGGGTCGGCGGTCAGGATGGCGAGCAGGTCCGGCCCCTCGCCGAACGGCCGCGCGACCAACTCCGCGTCATCAGCCGGCCAGCAGGCGATCATGAACAGGACGCCCTTGATCTCGATAATCTCGTACTGCCGCAGGGTCAGATCGGCGAAATAAGGGCTCGTTTCGGCGAGCGGCAGGGCGACCTCTGCGCGCCCCTCTAACGACCCGCCCGCGGGCAGGCGCCGCGCCAGCGGCACGCCCGGCACGGCGATGCGCCGGTCGGTCGGCAAGGGCGGCATGAATTTGCCGAGGACGGCGTCCCCGTCGTCGCCGGCGATGACCACCGCCGCCTCGCTCGCCGCCTCGTTCGCCGCTGCGCCCCCGACGGCAAGCGCCTGCATCGCATAGACGTCGCCCGGCCCGTCGTTGACGAGGCGGTACGGGAAAATCAGCGCACTCCCGGCCTTCGAGGGCTGGCAGGTGAGCCGCAGCACAGCATCGGAACGCGTGTCGCTCATCGCCGCAGCCGCACGCCCCAGTCCGGCAATAGCGGATTGCTCTTGCCGGCCGCATTGGCGTTGGCCTGCTCGATCATCGTCAACAGGATGTCGCCCCGGCCGGGCGAGTCAGGATCGCCCTTTTGCGGCCAATCCGCGGGATCGTACACGATCGTGCTGCCACAGCCGGTCCCGACGCCTTGCGCCGCACCGCCGTTGCGCGATGTGATCGAAATGCCGGGCAGGGCCGCCGCGGCGAGGTCATCGGGCAGGGTCCAGGCATTGGCCGGCGCGGTCGGCGGCACCGGCTTCTCGATCAGCACGGTCTGGCCGACCGCATCTCCGCGCCGCAGCGCCTCCTCGCCCGCGGGCGAATGAGCGAGCCGGCCGAGATCGTCGACCACCAACGCGACGAAGGCCATGTCCCCGTTGTCCGGAGCGGCGATCCTGATCCGCCCGACCCCGATCGCGAAACTGCCGTCCTCGTTGCGGAACACCTGGACGGCTTCGCCGGCACGGGCGGTATAGGCGGGTCGCGAGGTCTGGGGCATCCGCCGCACCGAACTATTTCTGCGGCGCCTGGGTATCGCCGCGATCGGCCGGGATCGGAGGCTGCGGCGGGTAGACGTTGGGATCGATCGGCGGCGCCGGGGGCGGCCCGCCGGAATTGATCAGCACCATCGGCGAGGTGATCGCGATCGACGCCGGCGTGATCACGATCGAGCTCCCGCCGACGGTCAGCGTGATGTTGGTGATGGCGTTCAGCACGATCGTGCCGCCGATCCCGTTGGCGTCGATCGTCGCCTGGCCGCCGACGCTGGTGCTCCAATTGCCGCCGATCGCCTGATCGGAGTTCTTGACGACCTTGATCCGATCATTCTGCTCGATCAGCGTCGTGCGGTTGCCGGAATCGGTCGGGTGCGAGGCGTCGCCGACATGCAGGTGGTAGTCCTTGAAGACATGTGCGATGTAGTCGCCGGCGATCCCCGGGGTGGGCTGGGTCCACTTGCCGCCGACGGTGAGGTGGCGGTCCGAGTGGATCGACTCGTAGCGCTTTTCGAAGGCGGTGATGTCGAGCCGGTGCTGCGAGCGCAAGAGGACCTGTTCGCGCGCCGAATCGTCGTCGAACCGCAGCAGGTGAAAGCGCGTGGGCACTTCCTCGCCGTTGCGCAGCGTGGTGGTTTTGATGCCGCTCCGGGTGAAGCCGCTGGTGGTCGGCGGCTTCGGGTTGCTCAGATGCTCGGCCGGGATCGGTACCGCTTTCGGATCCTTGTGCCTGTCGTCGGCGGGGAACGGCAGGTTCGCGAAGCTCTGGTCGGCATTGTAAACGCGACCGGTTATGATCGGTCGATCGGGGTCGCCGTCGAGAAAATCGACGATCACCTCCTCGCCGATGCGCGGCAGGAACTGGATGCCGCGGCCCCGCCCCGCCCAGCCCTGGGTGACGCGCACCCAGCACGTATTGTCGGCCGTCTTGAGCGGGTCGCGGGTCTTTGCCGGCGGCGCGACCTTGCCCGCGGCATCGTTCGAATCGGGCGGGCCGCGGTCCCAGGGAAACCTGATGCGGACGCGGCCCAGCGCATCGTGATAAATGCCGGTTGCGTCGCTGCCGTCGGCCTTGAGCGCCCCGTTCGGGCCGATCACGGTCGCCAGATGCGGCCCCCGCACGAATGCGCGAACTCCCGCTGGCAACGGCACGATCGACACGTTCGAGGGAACCGCCGCGAAATTTATGCTGCAGTCGACCCCGGCGATCTGCTCGCCGAGTTCCTGGAATCCGCTCGTCAGGACATTGAAGAAATAGGGCATAAAGCTGGCGATCTGCGCGAGCGCACCCGCACCAAAATAGTTTTCGTTGCTGTACAACGCGGCTTGCGAGGACGTAGCGGCCGGATTTGACGTACTCGCCACCGACCCTGGCTTGGTCGGCTGGAAAGCAGCCTGGAGCTGGTTCTTGGCAATGTTGTTGAAACCGGCGCCAGCCATGGCGAGGATGAAATCGGGGCTCGGATCATTGACGGCGCCGGTGAACACTCTGGTCTGCTTACGCCCAACTATTTTGCCAAAAAAATC
>DATLTH010000459.1:0-2739 GCA_035533695.1 Allostellaceae bacterium
CGGCGCGCCCGGCCGCAAGGTCGCCGCGATCAGCTGCGACGTGTCGAAGGCCGATGCCATCAAGAAGGCGTACGATCAGGTGATGGCCGAATTCGGCAAGGTCGACATCTTTGTCAACAACGCCGGCCAGTCGACGCGCGGGCCCTCGGAATCGCTGACCGACGAGCAGTGGCAGGCGGATTTCGACCTCAAACTGTTTGCCCAGGTCCGCTTCTGCCGTCTCGTCTTCCCGCAGATGAAACAACGCCGCTGGGGCCGCATCATCAGCGTCTTGAACATCGGCGCCAAGGCGCCCGGACCCGACAGCGCGCCGACCTCGATCAGCCGCGCCGCCCAGATGGCGTTCACCAAGGTCTTGTCGCAGGAGGGAGCGCCGCACAACGTCCTGGCCAATTCGCTGCATGTCGGGGTCATCGTTTCGGACCAGATCGTCCGCCGTCACCGCCGCGAAGGCGCCAACATCTCGCTCGACGAGATGATCGCGCAGGCCGGCCGCGGCGTGCCATTGGGCCGCATGGGTCGGGCCGAGGAATTCGCCAACGTCGCCTGCTTCCTCGCGTCGGACGCCGCTTCCTATGTCACCGGCACGTCGATCAATGTCGACGGCGGCCGTTCGCCGGTCTGGTGACGCCGACCTAAACGGTTTTGTAAGCATATTGGCGGAGCGTGGGGGCTTACGAGGAGACAGGCTGGCGAAGCACCCACTCTCCAGCCGGAGGGAACGATGGCGGCACATTCGCTGAGCGACGACCGGGAGCTCGGGTACCGGCGGCTGATCGAGCTCGGCATCGCCTTGTCCGCCGAGCGCAACCACCACCGCCTGTTGGAGAAGATCCTGCTCGGCGCCAAGGAACTGACCAACGCCGACGGCGGCACGCTCTATCTGGTCAGCGAGAATGGCGGCGAGTTGCGCTTCATGATCATGCGCAACGACACGATGCACATCGCGCTGGGCGGCACCACCGGCGAGCCGATCCCGTTCGCGCCGGTGCAATTGTGCCAGGCCGACGGCACCCCCAATCACAGCAACGTCGTCGCGCATGCGGCGGTGACCGGCGACACGATCAACCTCGCCGACGCCTACAATACCCCCGGCTTCGATTTCAGCGGGCCGCGCGCTTTCGATGCCAAGACCGGCTACCGCTCGCAATCGTTTCTAACGGTTCCGCTGAAGAACCACGACGGCGAGGTGGTCGGGGTTTTGCAGCTGATCAACGCGCGCAGGCCGGGTGGTCGCACGATCCCGTTTCCGGCGGAGATCGTGCCGCTGGTCGAGGCGCTCGCCAGCCAGGCGGCGGTGGCGCTCGACAACCAGATGCTGATCGACGCGCAACGCAACCTGTTCCGCGCGGTGCTCAAGGTGTTCGCCGGCGCGATCGATGCCAAATCGACCTATACCGGCGGCCACTGCCACCGCGTCCCGGAGCTGACCAACATGCTGGCCCGCGCCGCGGATGCCGCCGAAGCGGGGCCGCTCGCCGGTTTTCATCTGAGCGACGAAGAGTGGTACGAGCTCGAAGTCGCCGGCGGGCTGCACGATTGCGGCAAGGTCACAACCCGCGAATTCGTCGTCGACAAGGCGACCAAGCTCGAAACCATCTACAACCGCATCCACGAGATCCGCACCCGCTTCGAAATCGTCAAGCGCGACGCCGAGATCGCCTACCTGAAGGCGGTCATGGCGGGCGGCGACGACGCAGCGCTCCGCGCCGCGCGCGATGCGCGCCAGAATCAGCTCGACGACGATTTCGCCTTTGTCGCCGACTGCAACATCGGCGGCGAATTCATGGCGCCGGAAAAGATTGCCCGGCTCGAGCGGATCGCCGAGACCGCCTGGCAGCGCACGATCGACGACCGGCTCGGCCTGTCGTGGGAGGAGCGCGCGAGGCAGCCGCAGACACGCGAGGATTTGCCGGTTGTCGAGCACCTGCTGGCCGACAAGCCGGCCCACATCATCAGGCACGAAGAGGCGCCAATCGCGCCCGACAACCCCTGGGGCTTTGTCATCAAGCCGCCGCCCTACAAGGCCAATCTCGGCGAACTCTACAATCTGTCGATCCGCCGCGGCACCCTGACCGAGGAAGAGCGCTACCACATCAACGATCACATCGTGCAGACCATCATCATGCTGGATGCGCTGCCCTTCCCGAAGCACCTGAAGCGCGTCCCGGAATGGGCCGGCGGCCACCACGAGAAGATGGACGGCACCGGCTACCCGCGCGGGCTGAAGCGCGACGAGATGTCGATCCCCGCGCGCATCATGATGATCGCCGACATCTTCGAGGCATTGAGCGCGCGCGACCGTCCCTACAAGGCGCGCAAGACCTTGTCGGAATGCATCGACATCATGGCCCGGATGAGCCGCGATCGGCACATCGACCCCGATTTGTTCGAGCTGTTCCTGAATGCCGGCGTCTACCGTGAATATGCCGACGTTTTCATGCTGCCCGACCAGATCGAGGAGGTCGACATCGCCCGCCACCTCGGCGCCTGCCGCCCGGCCGAACCGGCCGCGGCGTAGGTGGACAGGTATCGCCGCCTGCGAGTGAACTTATCCAACCGCAATTCGGCTTTGTTTGCGAATTCCGGCGCCAGGTACCCCTTTGTCGTTTATGATGAGATCGAACTCGATTGCCGCGGTACCAGTCTTCTTGCCCGCTTGCTTCTCTGCAGCCGCGATGAGCCTTAGGATACCGGCCACCTGCTGCCGGTGCCACGCTTGCCACTTTTCTTCCGCCG
>DATLTH010000460.1:0-3978 GCA_035533695.1 Allostellaceae bacterium
GCCCGGGTGGAATTGCGCACGCGCTGCCGGGTGCGGGAGATCACCACCAACGAACACGGCATGGCGTCCGGCGCCATCTATTACGACGCGAACGGGGCGGAGCGCTTCCAGCCGGCGGAAATGGTGATCCTGGCGGCGAACGGCGTCGGCACGCCGCGGCTCTTGCTGAATTCGGCTTCTGCGCGCTTTCCGGCCGGCCTCGCCAATTCCTCCGGCCTGGTCGGCCGGAACCTGATGCTGCACCCGTGGCCGATGGTGTTCGGCTATGTCGACGACGAGCTCGACGGCGACCGCGGGCCGCAGACCGTGATGTGGAGCAAGGAGTTCTACGAGACCGACCCCTCGCGCGGCTTTGTGCGGGGCTACACATTGCAGTTCACCCGCGGCACCGGCCCGGCGAACGAGGCGATCACCAGCATGGCCGCCGGCCGCCTGCCGTGGGGCCGGGACCATCACCGCGTCTATCGCACGCTGCACTACCACCGCATGCTGATCGGCGTCGCCTGCGAAGACCTGCCGGAAGAGCACAACCGCGTCACGCTCGACCCGGTCCTCAAGGACAGCCACGGCATTCCGGCGCCGAAGATCGACTACCGGATCGGCGAGAACACGCGGGCCATGATGGAGCACGGCATCGCCCGCGCGTCGGACATACTGGCGACGGCCGGGGCGAAAAACATCTCTGCCTCGCGCACCGTGTTGAACTATCCGGGCCACCTCTTGGGCACCGCGCGCATGGGCCTCGACCCCGAGCGCTCGGTGGTGAACGAGTGGGGCCGCGTTCACGATGTGAAGAACCTTTTCATCGTCGATGGCAGCATTTGGGTCACCTCAGGCGGGGTGAACCCGACATCGACCATCCAGGCTCTGGCGCTCTACATCGCCGATACCATCAAGCAGCGCCTGGCGACGCTGTTCGACTGAGTATCAAGCCTCCAAAACCTCCAGCACTGCGCCATCCGGGGCAAAGGCGGCGGCGAGCAGCCGGCCGCTACGGCCCGCGCCGGCGTCGAGCGAGACGGCAAACTCACCCTCGACGAGCCCTCGCATCTGGCGGTCGAAGCCGCGAATGACCCGGCGAAAGCCGTTGAACGGCGCGGCAAGCTCAAGAATGTCCCGGCCGCCCCACCAGAAGGCGTCGCCTTGGCCGGCGAGCGGGCGCGCCGCATCGACCCCGGCATGGACAAACAGCAGCCGGTCGTCCTCGCTGATCGCGGCATGGCGCAGGCTGGCGAACAGCGTGGTGTGACCCGGAGCCGCGTTCATCGCGGCGCGCAGCCCGCTCGTCCACCGTGTCATCGTGCGCGGCCCGTCGCGGCTCGCCGCAAAGCCGTGGCGCAATTCTCCGCCATAGGCGCGGACCGTGGCCTCGACGCCTTCGCGCACCATCCAGGCCAGCACCTCGCCGGGATTGGGGGCAAATTGCAATTGCAGGAGCTTCTGCCACATCTCCTCCTGCGCCCCGCGCAGAAAGACCACGTCGCAGGCAAAGTTGCGCGGCCGCGCCAGCACCCGGCGACGGAAGTCGAGCAGCTCGTCGACCGTTGCGGCGACGGCCTCGCCGCGGCCCAGATAATTGCCGAGATAGACGATCCGGTCGCCGTCGGTGAACCGCCCGGCGATGCGATCATGCAGTCGGCTGAGCCGCGCCGCCTCGCCATGCACCGAGGCCACCGCCCAGATCCGCCCGGCGCCGCGCAATCGGGCGAATTTCCCGCTTGCCGCGCGGCTCTTCACCCCGAACTCCGGCGCGGCGTTCCTGCCGGTCCCGCCGCTCAGGCCGACAGCAGCTGCTCGACGCGCTGGGTGGCGGTCATCTCGTCAATCCGCTCGACTGCCGCATATTCGCGCACGAACCGGTCGAGCGCCGCCTGATAGATCTGTCGCTCGCTGTAGGATTGCTCGGGCTGGCCGGTATTGCGGAACAGGTCGCGCACCACCTCGGCGATCGACGCCGGATCGCCCGAGGCGATCTTGGCCTGATATTCCTGCGCCCGCCGGCTCCACATCGTACGCTTGGCGCGTGAGCGGCCGCGCAATTTGGCGACGGCGGCATCCATCTCCTTGCGGCTCGACAGCCTGCGCAGCCCGGAAACCTTCGCCTTCCCCAGCGGCACCCGCAACGTCATGCGGTCCTTGGCGAAGGTGACGACGAAGACGCTCAGCTGATAGCCGGCGATTTCCTGTGTCTCGATGGCCGTAATCTCGCCCACGCCATGGGTGGGATAGACGACAAGATCTCCTGCGGCGAATGGCACCTTCTCGGCCGTCATCTTCGTCTCTCGTGTAACCGATCCGACCGGCGCTGCTGCGACGCACCCGGCGAGGGCGGCCGACCGGCAAGCGACCATCCACCTCAACGGGGAGCGCAGAACCGAGGGGGAAGGCGTCGATAGCGCCGGCCGACTCTATATCACAGAAAGCCGGGCCGAGCCAGCAGATCAGCCATGCTCGCGCAGCACGCGGGCGCGGGAGCCGACCGCCGACCGCAGCCGGCTAACGGCCGCCGGGATTGGGGGTGAAGAATTTATCGTACTTGCCCTCTACCCCCTTCCATTCGTCGGCGTCGTCGGGAGCGGGCTTCTTGCGGGTGATGTTCGGCCAGTTCGCCGCGTATTCGCGATTGAGCTCCAGCCACTGCTCGGCTTGCGGCTCGCTGTCCGGGATGATCGCTTCGATCGGGCATTCGGGCTCGCACACCCCGCAATCGATGCACTCGTCGGGGTGGATCACCAGCATGTTCTCGCCTTCGTAGAAGCAGTCGACCGGGCACACCTCGACGCAATCCATGTACTTGCACTTGATGCAGGCTTCAGTGACGACATAGGTCATGGTGTCGAGCTCTTCTCCTTCGGTCGGTAGCGCCGGCGCAAACCCCGGGTCGCGACCCCCCGCCGAAGTGCCCTTTGCGGGTCGGTCGCTAGCCGTCTTGCCTAGCACGCGTCTTGCCACCGGGGCAAGCCTGTGCCCGCCAAGCGTGCCGCGCTCGGCCCGGCATCCCCCGCGCCCTCGGAGACTGCCCGTCGCTCGCCATGCAAGGTGCGGCGAAATGGTTCGGCGGAAATTTTACCGGCTGTGGCGCGTTGTTGCGCCGATGCCGTCGCCCCAACACCGCTCAGTCTAGGATCTCTCGTGCGCAAACGCGGCAAGATCGTGCTGCTGCATTTCGTCGGTCAGATGCCGCTCGCCGGCATTGCCTGGCAGGCGGTGAACTATCTCGCCGGCCTCGAAAAGCTCGGCTACGAAGCCTGGTATGTCGAGGACCACGGCGCCAATCCCTACGACCCGCGCATCAGCAGCGTCGTCATGGACAGCGGGTACAACGTCGACTATCTGCGCCAGGCGATGGAGCGCCATGGCCTGGCCGGGCGCTGGGCCTACTGGGACGCGATCAACGATGTCTACCACGGACTCTCGCGCGAGCGGGTGCGCGCGCTCTATGCCGAGGCGGACGGGCTGATCAATCTGTGCGGTGCGACCCGGCTGCGCGAGGAACACCTGCGCTGCCCGGTGCGCATCATGATCGACACCGACCCGGTCTACGAGCAGATCAAATACGCCAAGGCCGACCCGGCAGCCCGGGCCTATCTCGACGCCCACACGCATTTTTATACCTATGGCGCCAACCTCGGCACCGCCGCTTGTCCGGTGCCGTTGTGCGGCGTGCCGTGGCGTGCCACAAGGCCGCCGGTCGATCTCGACCTGTGGCCGGCGTCGGACGGCGCCCCATCCTGCTTCACGACGATCGCGACGTGGGAGAACAAGGGCAAGAACATCGAGTTCGAGGGCGCCAACTATTTGTGGTCGAAACACCTCAACTTTCTCAAGTTTCTCGACCTGCCGCGGCAGCGGCCGCAGACCTGCTTTCAGATGGCGATGCTGCCGCCCGACGACGGCGTGCGCCGCGAGGTCGAGGGAGCGGGATGGCGCCTTGTCGATCCCCGGCCGATCTCGGCCGACATGGCGCGCTACCAGGCG
>DATLTH010000461.1:0-2350 GCA_035533695.1 Allostellaceae bacterium
GGAAAGCGCGGCCCGGTGAGCAGCGCGACGGCATTTGTCATCCAATAGCGTGCGACGCTGCCGAGGGCGCCGCCGAGGGCAACCCACAAATAAGTCGACATGGCCGACGCTCAGCCGACTGTTTTGGGGTCGCCCGGGATCGCCCTGACCGGGCTCAGAGATCCGCGTAGACGTGCGTTTCGGCGTGGGCGCCCGGGTGGGTGACGGCGCCCTTCTCGGCATCGCCGACGGTCTGGGCGTATTTCCACAGGGTGCCCGACTGGTAGTTGGTGCGGCGCGGCGTCCAGGCGCGGCGGCGCTCGGCCAACTCCGCGTCGGAGAGGGCGACGTCGATCGTGCCGGCGATCGCGTCGATCGTGATCTTGTCGCCGTCCTTAAGCAGGGCGATCGGCCCGCCGACCGCCGCCTCCGGCCCGACATGGCCGATACAGAATCCCTGCGTCGCGCCCGAGAAGCGGCCGTCGGTGACAAGGGCCACCTTCTCGCCGACCCCCTGGCCGTAGAGCGCCGCCGTCGTCGACAGCATTTCGCGCATCCCCGGCCCGCCGCGCGCCCCCTCGTAGCGGATGATTATGATGTCGCCGTCCTTGTAGCGGCGCTGCTCGACCGCGGCGAAGGCGTCCTCTTCGCAATCGAAGCACAAAGCGCTGCCGTCGAAGCGCAACCGCTGCATGCCGGCGACCTTGACGATCGCTCCCTGCGGCGCGAGGTTGCCCTTCAGCACGACGACCCCGCCGGTCGGCGACATTGCCGCCGAGGTCGGCCGCACGACGTCCTGCCCGCTCGGGAAGCGTACGTCACGCAAATTCTCGGCGATCGTTTTGCCGGTCACGGTAATGCAGTCGCCATGCAGATAGCCGCCGTCAAGCAGGGCCTTCATCAGCACCGGCACGCCGCCGATGTCGTGCAGGTCTTTCATCACGTAGCGTCCGCCCGGCTTCAAATCGGCGATATAGGGCGTGCGCTTGAAGATCTCGCCGACGTCGTGCAGATCGAATTGGATGCCGGCCTCGTTGGCGATGGCGGGCAAATGCAGGCCCGAATTGGTCGAGCCGCCGGCCGCGGCGACGACCGTTGCAGCGTTCTCCAGCGATTTGCGGGTGACGATGTCGCGCGGCCGCAGGTTGCGGCGGACCAGCTCCATGACGGCGATGCCCGAGGCTTCGGCATAGGCGTCGCGCGAATCGTAGGGCGCTGGCGCGCCGGCCGAGCCGGGCAGGGCGAGGCCGATCGCCTCGGAGACGCAGGCCATCGTGTTGGCGGTGAAGAGGCCGCCGCACGATCCCGCGGACGGGCAGGCGGCGCACTCCAGTTCGTGCAGGTCTTCATCGCTCATCTTGCCGACATTGTGCGAACCGACCGCCTCGAACACATCGCCGATCGTCACGTCTTTGCCCTTGAAGCGGCCGGGCAGGATCGAGCCGCCATACATGAAGACCGACGGCACGTTGAGCCGCACCATCGCCATCATCAGCCCGGGCAGCGACTTGTCGCAGCCCGCCAGCCCGACCAGCGCGTCGTAGCAATGGCCGCGCATCGTCAATTCGACCGAGTCGGCGATGATTTCGCGGCTGACCAGCGACGATTTCATCCCCTCATGCCCCATCGCGATGCCGTCGGTGACGGTGATCGTGGTGAATTCGCGCGGCGTGCCGGCGGCCGCGGCGACGCCCTTTTTGACCGCCTGCGCCTGGCGCGACAGCGCGATGTTGCAGGGCGCGGCCTCGTTCCAGGTCGTCGCGACGCCGACCAGCGGCTGGTTGATCTGCTCTTCGCTCAAACCCATCGAATAGAGGAAGGCGCGGTGCGGCGCGCGCTCCGGGCCGATCGTGACGTGGCGGCTCGGCATATGCGATTTGTCGATTGCCGGATGGCGAGCGTCGTCGGGCATGGGCCGGCCTCCTCGTCGGGCGTTTCCAGGGGTGGCCGACACCGTAACGGCCCCACCCCGGGCAATCAATGCCCGCTTTGTTTGCGTATCGCCGCGCGACGCGGCAATGTTGTGCCCGGACGGTTCCGCGCAGAGGTGCAGCATGGCGGCGGTGATCGAGCGGCGGAAAGTGAGGGTGCAACCGAGCGGGGCGGCGCTCGCTGCGGACATCGAGGGCATCGACCTCGCCGGGGCGCTGGCGCCCGAGACGATGGATGCGGTCAAGGCGGCGTGGGGCAAGCATCTGGTTTTGCGCTTTCGCGGGCAGACGCTGTCGGACGACCCCGCGACCCGCCGGGTCATGCACCGGACCCAGATCAAGGGCGACCGGCCGTTCTGATCGGAGGATTGCAGACATGCGACGTTCGGCGCTGCTGGCGGGGCTGCTATCGCTCGCCGCGTGTTCATCCGCGCCTCCTG
>DATLTH010000462.1:0-5447 GCA_035533695.1 Allostellaceae bacterium
TTTCCGCCGCCGGGCGTGCTGAGCGCCCGCCAGGGCAATTTCAGCATGGTCGACAAGATCGAGGCGCCCGATCCGACCACCGTCGTCATCCACCTGAAATTCGCCACCGACGCCTTCCTGCCGGCGCTCGCCGATCCCTACGCGTTCATCTACCAGAAGAAGCAGATCGACAAGGACCCCCACTGGTACGAAAAGAACGTCATGGGCTCGGGCCCCTTCAAGTTCGTCAGCTACGAGACCGGCCAGTCGATTGTCGGCGTACGCAACCCCGATTACTACCACAAGGGGCTGCCGTACCTTGACGGGTTCAAGGGGATATTTGCCGACAAGCAGGTCACCCGGGTCGAGGCGATCAGGAGCGACCGCGCGGCGATCGAGTTCCGCGGCTTTCCGCCGACCGTGCGCGACGAGTTGGTCGGCGAACTCGGCAACAAGATCACGGTGCAGGAGAGCGACTGGAACTGCGGCGGCATCGTGACGATCAACCACAAGCGGAAGCCGTTCGACGACGTGCGCGTGCGCCGCGCCCTCACCTTGGCGATCGATCGCTGGGGCACCGCGCCCGAGCTGGCGAAGATCGCGGTCGTGCGCACCGTCGGCGGCATCGTCTATCCGGGATCGCCGCTCGCCGCCACGAAAGAGGAATTGCAAAAGCTCGCCGGATACGGGCCGGACATCGAAAAATCACGCGCTGAGGCGCGGCGGCTCTTGAAGGAGGCCGGCGCCGAGGGGCTGACATTCGAACTGAACAACCGCACCGTCGACCAGCCGTACAAATATTACGGCCTCTGGCTGATCGACCAGTGGAGCAAGATCGGCCTCCACGTCACCCAGAAGGTGCTGCCGACCGGGCCCTGGTTCGCGGCGTTGCGCGACGGCAACTTCGCCTTGTCGACCGAGGGCAACTGCCAGAATGTGGTCAACCCGCTCGCCGATGTCGCCAAATACCTGCCGCATACGGTGTCATCGTCAAACTACGGCAACTTCGAGGACCAGACCGAGGTCGACATCTACAACAAGATGCTGCGCGAAACCGACAAGACGCAGCAGCGGGTGCTGATGCGCCAGTTCGAAACGCGCGTGCTCAGCGACCAGGTGCACTCGATCTACCTGCTGTGGTGGCGGCGGATCGTCCCTTACCGGTCCTATGTCAAGGGCTGGAAGATCGGCCCGAGCCACTACGTCAACCAGGATCTCGCGACGATCTGGCTCGACAAATAGCCGCCAATCGCGAACTGGCAAACGGCAGCGAAGGAGGAAAAACGATGACATTCGGGTTGCGGTTGGGCGCGGCGGCCCTCGGCGCGCTGCTGGCGGCGGCGGGGCCCTCGGCCTTTGCACAGACCCCGAAGCGGGGCGGCACGCTGACCTATCTGATCCCGGCGGACGCGCCGGCGAGCCTCGACGGACACCGCGAGACCAGCTACGCGACGATCCACACCGCCGCGCCCTATTACAGCGTGCTGATCCGGATCAACCCGGACAACCCGGCCTCGACCACCGATTTCGTCTGCGATCTGTGCACCGCGATGCCGACGCCGACCGACGGCGGCAAGACCTACACCTTCAAGATCAGAGAGGGCGTCAAGTTTACCGACGGCTCGCCCTTGACCGCCGCCGATGTCGCCGCGAGCTGGAACGAGATTGTCTTTCCGCCGAAAGGCTTTCTGAGCCCGCGCGCCAGCAATTTCGAGATGGTCGACAAGATCGAGGCGCCCGACGCGACGACCGTCGTCTTCCGCCTGAAATTCGTGACCAGCGCCTTCCTGCCGGCCCTCGCCGACCCGTTCGGGTGGATCTACGAGAAGGCGATCCTCGACAAGGACCCCCACTGGTACGAGAAGAACATCATGGGCTCCGGCCCGTTCAAACTGGTCGATTACGAGGTCGGCCAATCGATTACCGGCGTGCGCAACCCCGATTATTATCACAAGGGAAAGCCCTACCTCGACAAGATCATCGGGATTTTCGCGCCAAAACAGGCCACCCGGGTCGATGCGATCCGCAGCGACCGCGGCGCGATCGAGTTCCGCGGCCTGCCGCCGGCATCGCGCGACGAATTGAAAAAAGACCTCGGCGACAAGATCGCGGTGCAGGAGAGCGACTGGAACTGCGGCAGCGTCGTCACCATCAACCACGCCAAAAAACCGTTCGACGATGTCAGGGTGCGGCGCGCGCTGACCCTCGCGATCAATCGCTGGGGCGGGGCGCCGGCGCTGTCGAAGATCGCCGATGTCCGCACCGTCGGCAGCATCATCTTCCCGGCGTCGCCCCTGGCGCCGAGCAAGGAAGAGCTGCAGCAGATCGCCGGGTTCTGGCCCGACATCAACAAGTCGCGCGACGAGGCCAGGCGCCTCCTAAAGGAGGCCGGGGCCGAGGGGCTCAGCTTTACGATGCTCAACCGGGCGGTCGATCAGCCCTACAAATATGTCGGCATCTGGCTCGTCGATCAGTGGAGCAAGATCGGGCTCCACGTGACCCAGCAGGTCGAGCCGACCGGCCCCTGGTTCGCCGCCGAGCGCAGCGGCAAATTCGATGTCGTGCTGCAGGCCAATTGCCACAGCGTGGTGAACCCGCTGGTCGATGTGCAGCCCTACCTGTCGAGTTCGGTCAGCAAGCAGAACTACGGCAATTACGAAGACCCCAAGGAGCAGCAGATCTATGACGCGGCGTTCCACGAAACCGATCCGCAAAAGCAAAAACAGCTGATGTTCCAGTTTGCCAAGCACGTGATGGATACCGAGGCCCACAAGCTGATGATCCTGTGGTGGTACCGGATCGTGCCGTACCGCTCTTACGTCAAGGGGTGGAAGATCAGCCCGAGCCACTACATCAACCAGGATCTGGCCAACATCTGGCTGGACAAATAGGATAGAAAGTGCCGGCCGGGCGGTGGTCCGCCGCCGCGTGAACAGGAAGGCGCATGTACCGCTACATAATCAGCCGCGTGCTGTTGGTGGTCCCGACGCTGCTCGGCGCCGCGACGCTGGTCTTCATCCTGATGCGGCTAATTCCGGGGGACATCTGCCTGGTGCGCCTCGGCTCCGGCGGCGAGAGCTTCACCACCGCGGCGCTCAACGCCTGTCATGCCGAGATCGGCATCGATCGGCCGTGGATGGTGCAGTTCCTCGAGTTCATCTGGGGGCTGGCGCGTCTCGATCCGGGGATCTCGATGTGGTCGGGCAAACCCGTTGTCACCGAGATCGCCACCCGCCTGCCGATTTCGATCGAAGTCGCGGTGATGGCGACGGTCATCGCCATCTCGATCGCGATTCCTCTCGGCACGATATCGGCCTTGAAGCAGAACAGCTGGATCGATCTCGCGGTCCGCACCTTCTCGATCGCAGGCCTCGCCACCCCGGCTTTCTGGCTCGGGATCGTTTCGATCCTGATCGTGCTCGACGTCACCCAGGCGATCACCGGAAACCCCTGGATGCCGCCCATTGACTATGTGCCGCTGTGGCGGGACCCGATCCGCAATCTCTCGATCGTCATGCTCCCGGCGTTGACGATCGGTTACCGCTACGCCGCGGTGTCGATGCGGATGACGCGCTCGGCGATGCTCGAAGTGTTGCGCGAGGACTACATCCGCACCGCCCGCGCCAAGGGGCTGATCAACCGCATCATCATCAACCGGCATGCGCTGAAGAACGCGCTGTTGCCGGTGGTGACCGTGATCGGCATCGAATTCGCCTTCCTGATCGGCGGCCTTGTCGTTACCGAACAGGTGTTCAACCTGAACGGCATCGGCCGGCTGATGGTGCTGTCGGTGCAGAACCAGGACTACACGCTGACCCAGGCGTTGGTGATGCTGGTCGTCGCGATTGCGGTGGTGAGCAACCTCGTCGTCGATCTGCTCTACGCCTGGCTCGACCCGCGCATCCGCTTGGCCTGAACCCGCTTGGCCTGAACCCGCTTGGCCTGAACCCGTTTGGCCTGAACCCGTTTGGCCTGAGAGAGCTGACTCATGGCAGTCCTCGAACCGACCCCGACCGACCTCGCCGCCCTCGCCGATGATGGCGCTCTGGCGCCGCGCGGCATCTTTGCGGTCTGCTGGACCTTTCTGTGCCGGCAGCCGGTCGGCACGCTCGGGATCGTGCTGGTGGTGCTGTTCGGGCTGGGCGGTATCTTCGCCGACTGGATCGCCCCATACAATCCGACCGCGAACGATTTTGCCGCGATGACCGAGGCGCCGAGCTGGGCGCATTGGCTCGGCACCGACCAGCTTGGCCGCGATCTGTTGTCGCGCATTCTGTTCGGTGCGCGCACCGCCTTCATCGTCGGGCTGACCTCGGCCGTGGTCGGCGGCTTCAGCGGCCTGCTGATCGGGGTTGGCAGCGCCTATTTCGGCGGCCAGCTCGATCTATGGCTGCAGCGCTTCCTCGACATCATGATGGCCTTCCCGCTGATCATCATGGCGCTGGCCATCGTGTCGATCTTCGGCACCGGGATCCAGAACGTGATCATCGCGATCACGATCCCGGGGATCCCGCGTTGCGCGCGGGTCGTGCGCTCCAGTGCGCTGGCGATCCGCGAGGTGCCGTATGTCGATGCCGCGCGCGCCCTCGGATACGGCCATATGCGGATCATCCTGCGCCATATGATCCCCAACGTGATGGGGCCGTTCCTGGTCATCATCACCGCCTGGGTCGGGCAGGCGATCCTGGCCGAGGCGGCGCTCAGCTATCTCGGCCTTGGGGTGCAGGAGCCGGTGCCGGCCTGGGGGCTGATGCTGCAGGGCGGCGCCGAGGAATACGCGACGACGGCGCCGTGGATTGCGATTTTCCCGGGCCTGGCGATCATGCTGACCGTGTTCGGCATCAACCTGTTCGGCGACTCGTTGCGCGACGTGCTCGACCCCAAATTGCGCGATCGCTGACCTCATGTTCTCATCCCGGCAAAGGCCGGGACCCATTTTTCAACATCTGGGCGGCGGATCAAGTCCCGACCAGCGGGTTCACCACCACGATCCCGGCGAAGCGGCCGAAGTCGCGGTCGGCCGACCACAGTTCGCGCACCCCATGCTGGCGGCACAATGCCGCGACGCGGGCATCGTGCACCTGCGCTCCGGCGACCCGGCCGTCGATCAGCATCGTGCGCAGCGTCGGCCAGTGCGTCGCGGTCTCGCCGAGCGTCACCAGCGTCGGGGATTCGAGCCACGCGGCGACCTGGTCGAGCGCCCGGTCGAGCGGTGTCGGCGGTGCGTAGATGCGGGGATGCGTGACCACGGCAAGAAACTCGTGCAGGCAAGGCCAGGGAATGGCCCAGTTCGCCGGTCCTTCGGCCAGCTCCGCCACCCGCCGGGCCGCGGGTTCATGAAACGGCGAATCCTCCCGGTGGGCGTAGACGAGGATGTTGGTGTCGAGCGCGATCACGCGCCGCGGTCCCGGTAGATGGTGTCGCGTACCCGCTCCCAGGACGCCTCGGCAAACTCCGGCTGCCGCCCG
>DATLTH010000463.1:0-7277 GCA_035533695.1 Allostellaceae bacterium
GTTGCCGATCGTCCAGCCGAGGACGCACGAGAGCGCGTCCTTCTCGGAGATGTGCTTGGTCTGCTTGCCGATCACCGCGACCAGTTCGGCCTCGTATTGCACCAGCTCGCCGGCATCCTTCGGAATGACGATATTTTCGCCATGCGCGATGAGGGCGTTGTTGGCGCGGTAGCCGACATCCGCTTCGGGCGGCAATTTCGGCTCCTCGCCGCGCTTTTTCGCCATCTCGGTGACGTGCTCGGCATAGTTGAGGCCGGCGGCGTAGAAGGTTTTCGGAATGACCGGCACGAGGAACTTGACGGCGCCCAGCTTGCGCCGCGTCGGCGTCCGCTCGTAGCCGGCGAACGGGTCGCCCTTCACTTCGACGACCTCGTCGCCCTCGATGATGCCGTAGGCTTCATGCCCATCTGCCGCGTATCTGAGCCAGCGCATCGTTTTCTCTCCCTCGCTCGCACCGCTTCGGCGATCATAGCCAGCGCAACGAATGGAGAATAGCCGTGCCGACACTTGATCGCGACGGGGTCAGCATTTATTACGAGGTGCACGGCGCCGGACCGGCGATCCTCCTGTCGCACGGCTACGGCGCGACGTGCCGCATGTGGGACGGACAGGTGGCGGCCTTCGCCGACCGCTGGCGGCTCATCCTGTGGGACATGCGCGGCCACGGAAAATCCGGCGATCCCGCCGACATGGCGCGCTATTCGCAGGCGCTGACGGTCGGCGACATGGCGGCATTGCTCGACGCAAGCGGCGTCGAGCAGGCGATTATCGGCGGCCTCTCATTGGGCGGGGTCATGTCGCTGGCGTTCCATCTCGCGCATCCGGCGCGGGTGCGCGCGCTGGTGCTGTGCGACACCGGCCCCGGCTTTCGCAACCCGGAGGCGCGCCGCCAGTGGAATGCGCGGGCCGAGGCGCGGGCGCGCGATCTCGAGGCAAAGGGGCTTGCCGATTCGGGCGGCGGGGCCGAGACGCGGCTCGGCACGCATCGCTCGGCGCGGGGCCTTGCCGGCGCGGCGCGCGGCATGCTGGTGCAACATGACAGCCTCTTGATCGATTCGTTGCCCGGCATTGCGGTGCCGACGCTGGTCGTCGTCGGCAGCGAGGACAAGCATTTCCTCGGCGCGGCCGATTACATGGTGGGCAAGGTCGCGGGCGCGCGAAAAATCGTCATCCCCGACGCCGGCCATGCCAGCAATCTCGACCAGCCGGCGGCGTTCAACGCGGCGCTCGGCGAATTTCTCGAAGCCCTTTGACGGTGTTCAGTAGCCGCGGGTGAGATCGACCCGGCCCGCAACCGGCAATCCGGCCTCGAAGCGGCGGATCGCATCGCGGATGATCGGCGCGGCGGTCGGGGGATGGGTCTCGGCCGCGATGTGCGGGGTCACGATGATCCGCGGGTGACGCCAGAACGGATGGCTCGCCGGCAATGGCTCCTCGTGGAACACGTCGAGCACCGCGCCCGTCAACCGGCCGGAATCGAGCGCCGGGATCAGGTCCTCTTCGACCAGATGGCCGCCGCGCCCGACATTGACGAGGCCCGCGCCGCGCGGCAGCCGGGCAAAAGACGCCGCGTTGAGGATGCCGGCGGTCTCGGCGGTCAGCGGCAACAGGCAGACCAGGATCTCGCTGCGCGCGAGCAGCGCATCGAACCCGGAGGACCCGGCATAGGTGGTAAACCCGGCGACCCTCTTGTCGCCGCGACTCCAGCCGGCAACGTCGAAACCGAGCGCCTTGAGCTTGCGGCCGGCATCCTGGCCGAGCGTGCCGAAGCCGAGAATGCCGACCGGCCGCTCGCCGGCGTTCTTCTGTTCGCGCTCCTCCCACGAACACGCGCGCTGCTGCGCCAGATAGTCGAGGTCCTGGCGATGCAGCCGCAACACCGAGAGCACGACATATTCGCTCATCGCGTCCGTCATGTACGGATCGACCAGGCGCACGATCGGCACGGCGGTCGGCAAGGCGGGATCGCGCAGCAGATGGTCGACCCCGGCCCCAAGCCCGAAGATCAGTTTGAGATTGGGCAATGACGCGAGCAGCCCCGGCTCGGGCTGCCAGACCAGCGCATAGTCGATCGCCGCCTTGTCGCCGATCTCCGGCCAATAGCGGATTTCTTGTTCCGGAAGCAACGCACCGAGCAGCGGACGCCAGCGCGCGGTCGCCGCCGGGGTCGAGCGGAACAGGATCGCCATCTCACATCCCCGGCATCGGCGGCGCAGCCCCGCAAGGTCGTAGCACAGATGCAACGGCATTGCCCACCGGCGGAGGGCGCCATCGCGCTATCGGCTGGCGTGCATCCAGTTGGCGGCGCGCCGGACGCCGCCCAGGGTGAACACGTGCAGACCGTCGACCGCGGCATCGGGATTGTCGCCGGCGACCAGCGCATCGATCAGCGCGTCGGGGTTGGCTTCGGTCAGGATGCGGGCGAGTGCGGTATGACCCCGCGCCAGCGCGCGCAGCGAATTGCCGATGCCGCAGCGCATCGCGAACTTGGCGAGCGTCGCGATGCTGGCCGGCCCGGCAGACCTGCGCTGCAGCATTTTGCGGCATTGAGCTATCGCATTAGCGAAGACCAGCCTCCCGCAACTGGCTATGGGTGTTTCGGCGAAATGATATTATCTCGTGCTTATCATCAGCCTGACATCCTATTTCGGGGCAGCATGTTGGATTTGGATCGCAGTTTCGGGTTTCTCGTCAATGATGTGGCGCGGTTGTTCGGACGTCGCTTCGACCATAACGGCAGGCGGATCGGGCTGACCCGGACGCAATGCCGCACGCTCGGCTACCTCGCCCGCAACGAGGGCATCAACCAGGCCGGGCTGGCGGACCTGCTGGAAATCCGGCCGATGACGCTGGTGCGGCAGATCGACCGAATGGAAGAGGCGGGCTGGATCGAACGCCGCCCCGACCCGAGCGACCGGCGCGCGCGCCGCTTGTACCTGACGGCCAAAGCCCCGCCGATTCTCGCGCGCATCTGGAAGGTGGCGACCGAGACGCGCAATGAGGCGCTTGCCGGGCTCGAGCCGCACGAGGCCGATCGGCTGATCGATCTGCTGCACCGGGTGCAGGCGACATTGAGCGAGCGGGTGCCGGGCAATGGTGCAGTGCACACCGCGACCCTGGCGCCGCCGCGCCGCTCGAGTCGCGCCGTCGCCGCGCCTGAAATGACCGAGGCAATGACCGAGGCCCTGGCGGACGCCATCCCGGATGCCCTCCCCGTCGCGGAGGTCGGCCGATGACCACCTCCACCGAGAACGAAACGCCGGAGCGCGGGTTCCGCCGCGTCTTCGGCGACCGGGACGCGCCCGTCGCCGCCCGGCCGCGCCGTCCGCTGCGCCAGCGCGTGCGTCTGCCGCTGATGGTGGCCGGCCCGATCGTCGTGCTGATCGGCGCCTCGTGGTGGTATCTGACGAGCGGCCGCTATGTCTCGACCGACGACGCCTATATCCAGGCGGCGCGCACGATGATCAGCGCCGATGTTTCCGGCCGGGTGGTCGCGGTCGCGGTGCATGATAACGAGCGGGTGACAAAGGGCCAGGTGCTGTTCCAGCTCGACCCGCGCCCGTTCCGCATCGCCGTCGAGGAAGCGAAGGCGCAGTTGGCCGCGGCACGGCTGCAGGTCGATGCGCTGAAGGCGACCTATCGCCAGAAGGTCGCCGACGCCAAATCGGCGGAGGATACGCAGGCCTATCAGCAGCGCGAATATGATCGGCAGCGGCAGCTCGCGGCCACCGGCGTCTCGTCGCGGGCCACGTTCGATCAAACGGAAAATGCGTTGCAGACGGCGGGAATGAAGGTGGCCTCGACCCAGGGCGACCTCGCCAGTACTCTCGCCCAACTCGGCGGAAACCCGGACATTCCGGTCGCCCAGCACCCCTCGGTGCAGCGCGCCCAGGCGGCGCTCGACAAGGCGGAGCTCGATCTGTCATACGCCACCGTCCACGCCGCCGAACCCGGCATCGTCACCAAGGTCGAGCAATTGCAGGTCGGCTCTTACGTGAGCGCCTCGACGCCGGTGTTCTCGATGGTCTCGGACCACACCTGGGTCGAGGCGAACTTTAAGGAAACCGAGCTGACCTACATGCGGCCCGGCCAAACGGCGACGGTCGAGATCGACACCTATCCGGGGGCCGGGTGCACCGCCACGGTGCAAAGCCTCAGCCCCGGCACCGGGCTGACCTTCTCGCTGCTGCCGCCGGAGAACGCGACCGGCAACTGGGTCAAGGTCGTGCAGCGCCTGCCGGTGCGCATGGCGCTCGACTGCCCCGACCCGAACCTGCTGCTGCACGCCGGCCTGAGCGCTGATGTCTCGGTCGACACGCAATATCGCCGCCCGTGGATGACCTGGCTCGACCGCATGACGGGCCGGCTGTTCGGCACCACCGCCCAGGCCGGCGAGAAGAAGGGGCGGTGAGGGGAGGCCGGCGCCGCGCCGCCCTCTCTCCCGGACCTGCCGCACCGACACTGAAGAGGTGAGCGCCGCCGTGCGGGGACAGCAAGCCGGCCCGCCCGTCGCAAACCGCGCCGCCATCACGGTCTCGATCATGCTGGCGACGTTTATGCAGGGGGTGGATACCACCATCACCAACGTCGCCCTGCCCCATATGCAGGGCAGCCTGTCGGCGTCGCAGGATCAGATCGCCTGGGTCGTCACCTCGTACATCGTCGCCGCCGCGATCATGACGCCCTTGACCGGCTGGCTCGCCGGCCGGTTCGGCATCAAGTACGTGTTTCTGATTTCGGTGATCGGCTTCACCCTGGCATCCGCCTTGTGCGGCGCCGCGACCAGCCTCGTACAGCTGGTGATCTACCGCCTGCTGCAAGGGGTCTGCGGCGCGGCACTGGTGCCGCTGTCGCAGGCGGTGCTGTTTCAGATCAACCCGCCGGAGCGGCATGCCAAGGCAATGGCGGTGTGGGGCATGGGGGTCATCCTCGGCCCGATCGTCGGCCCGGCATTGGGCGGCTATTTGACCGACTACTACAACTGGCGCTGGGTCTTTTACATCAACCTGCCGTTCGGCGTGCTGGCCGCGATCGGCATGTACGTGTTCATTCGCGACACCAGGCATGGCCATCGCGAAGCCTTCGACTTTTTCGGCTTTGCGGCGCTGAGCGTGGCGATCGGCGCGTTGCAGTTGATGTTCGACCGCGGCGAGTTGAAGGACTGGTTCGGCTCGACCGAAATCTGGATCGAGGCGACGATCGCCGCGCTCGGCCTCTACCTCTTTGTCGTCCACACGATAACCGCAACGGACCGGTCGTTTCTGAACCGCGACCTGTTGAAGGACACCAACTGCATGATCGGGACATTGCTGATGTTCCTGATCGGCATCCCGCTTTATGGGACCATGACATTGCTGCCGCTGATGCTGCAAAACCTGATGAATTACCCGGTTGTGACGACCGGGCTGGTGACGGCGCCGCGTGGCATCGGCACGATGGTGGCGATGATCCTGGTGGCGCGGCTGATCGGCAAGATCGACACCAGGCTGATCATCCTCAGCGGCATTCTGATCACCGTGGCGGCGATGTGGCAGATGACCGGCTTTTCGCTGCAGATGGGGATGGGCCCGATCATCACCACGGGACTGCTGCAAGGGTTCGGCCTCGGCTTCATCTTCACGCCGCTCAGCACCGTCACCTTCTCGACATTGCCGCGTCACATCATGACCCAGGGCACCGCGATCTTCAGCCTGATGCGCAACGTCGGCGGCAGCATCGGCATCTCGATCGTCGTGGCGTTGCTCGCCCAAAACACCCAGATCGTCCATTCCCGGCTGGTCGAGCAGCTGCGCCCCGACAACCCGCTGACGCGCGCGCCGTTTCTCGGCCCGGTCTTCAGCCTGACGCATCAGGCGGGGATCGCCGCGCTCAACGCCGAAGCGACCCGCCAGGCGGCGATGGTCGCCTATATCGACGACTACAAACTGATGATGGTCATCGTCATGCTCGGAGCGCCGCTGCTGTTGCTGCTGCGCAAGCCGCGCCCGCTGCGCGTCGCCGCCGCCGCCGCGGCCGAGTGATCACCCGGCGCGCAGGTACTGCACCGCCTCGTCGCGCCGGAACAGATAGAGTAAGAGGCGCAACGCCGCCCCGCGCGGGCTGGCCAATTCGGGATCGCGTTCCAGCACCAGGCGAGCATCGTCGTGGGCGACCGCGACCAGCTCCTCGTGCTGCGCGAGATCGGCGAGACGCAAAGACGGCAATCCGCTCTGCCGGGTGCCGAGCACTTCGCCCGCGCCGCGCAGCCGCAGATCCTCTTCGGCGATGCGGAAGCCGTCCTCGGTGTCGCGCAGGATCGCGAGGCGCTGGCGGGCGATCTCGCCGAGCGGCTGCTGATAGAGCAGGAGGCAGGTCGAGGGCTGGTCGCCGCGGCCGATGCGCCCGCGCAACTGGTGCAGTTGCGCGAGGCCGAAGCGCTCGGCGTGCTCGACCACCATGACCGTCGCTGCCGGCACGTCGATGCCAACTTCGATCACCGTCGTCGCGACCAAGAGGTCGGTCGTCCCCGCGGCAAACGCCGCCATCGCGCGGTCCTTCGCGGCGCTTTTCATGCGTCCGTGCACGAGGCCGACGCGCCCCGGCAACAGCTCGGCCAGCGCCCGGGAGCGCTCCTCGGCGGCGGCGATGTCGGTGGTTTCCGACTCCTCGACCATCGGGCAGACCCAGAACACCTTGGCGCCGCGGGAAAGCGCCCGCGCCACCCCGCCCGACACCTCGTCGAAGCGCTCGAGCGGCACCGTGCGGGTATCGACCGGACGCCGGCCCGGCGGCTTCTCGGTGAGGCGCGACACGTCGAGATCGCCGTAGGCGGTCAGCATCAATGTGCGCGGGATCGGCGTCGCGCTCATCAGAAGCGTGTCGGCGTCACGCCCCTTGGCGGTCAGCGCAAGCCGCTGCTCGACCCCGAAGCGGTGCTGCTCGTCGATGACGGCCAGCGCGAGGTCGCGGAATTCGACATCGGCCTGCAACAGCGCATGGGTGCCGACGACGATCGGGGTCAGCCCTGAAGCCAGGCTCGCCAGCAGCGATTCGCGCGCCCGGCCCTTTTCGCGCCCGGTCAGGAGGCCGATTTCGACCCCGGCCGGCGCCGCGAGCCGGCTCAGCACCTGATGGTGCTGCCGTGCCAAGACTTCGGTCGGCGCCAGCAGGGCCGCCTGGCCGCCGCTTTCGACCGCGATCAGCATCGCCAGCAAGGCGACGACGGTCTTGCCGCTGCCGACATCGCCCTGCAACAGCCGCATCATCCGGCGCGGCATCTGCATGTCGCCGGCGATCTC
>DATLTH010000464.1:0-11132 GCA_035533695.1 Allostellaceae bacterium
TCTCGCCGCGCGACGATCATCAGTGGGCAGCCTGGCTCGGGGTCATGGGCTCGCCGGATTGGGGCAAGGATCCGCGCTTTGGCGCCAAATCCGACCGCGTAGCCAATTGGGACGCGCTCTACGCGCTGATGTCGGCGTGGAGCCGACAGTGCGACAAGCAGGCGATCGCCGACATGGCGCAGGCCGCGCATGTCCCGAGCTTCCCGCTACGAGTGCCCGCGGAACAGCTCAAATCGCCGCAGCTCGCCCATCGCAAGTTTTTTCGACGCCTCGATATCGGTGACCAGACAGCCGCGGTGCCCGGACCGCCGTTCGGGCTGCGGATCGCGAAAGGCGAACCCGAACGAGCCGCCGATCGCCACAGCGAGGGCCCGATGCCGCTGGCCGGCATCCGAGTTCTGGATTTCAGCTGGGTCATCGCCGGACCGACGGCGACGCGCTATCTGGCCGCGATGGGCGCGGAAGTCGTCAAGGTGGAGGCCCCTGGGCGCGGCGATCCCGGCCGCGGATCCGAGTTGCATACCGTGCTCGGCCAGGCCAAGCGCGCGATCGTGCTCGACCTGAAAAGGCCGCAGGCCATCACCGTCGCCCGCGCGCTGGCCGCGAAATCGGATGTGCTGGTCGAGAATTTCGCGACCGGCGTCATGGACCGGCTGGGCCTTGGCGCCGAGGCGCTGCGGGCGGTGAACCCCGACCTGGTCTATATCTCGGCTTCGGGTCTGGGGCGCACCGGGCCGGAGGCGCGCGCCGTCGCCTACGGCACGCTGCTGCAATGCTATGCCGGTTTCGCCGGGCTGAACCGCCACCCCGAAATATTGCCGCGCGTCGGCCTGGCTTGGCTCGACCCGATGTGCGGATTGATGCTGGCCTTCATCACCGCCGCCGCGCTGTGGCACCGCCGGCGCACCCGAGGGGTGGCCCGGATTGACTTCTCGATGCTGGAAGCGATGCTGTGGACGATGGCCGAGCCGCTGCTCGCCGGGCAACTCGGAGCACCGCCGCAGCCGCAAGGCAACCGTTCGGATCGCCATGTGCCGCATGGCGCCTACCGCTGCGCCGGCGAGGACGCGTGGATCAGTCTCGCCGTCAGCGACGACGCAGAATGGCGTGGTCTGTGCGAGGTCGTCCCGGCTCTATCGCCCTTTTCCCGGCTGGACCCGGCCGAGCGCGCCGAGCGACGGCAGGCCATCGACGAGGCCCTTGCCGCCTGGGCTCGGTCTAAGGAAGCTGGCGCTGCCGCCGACGAATTGCTGCGCGCCGGCGTTCCGGCCGCAGCGCTTGCAACCTCGCGCGACTTGGTCGATTGCCCGCATCTTCGCGAGCGTGGCTTTTGGGACGTACATGGCGCCGGCGTTCTGCCCGGCTTGCCGTGGCACGCCAGCTTCGGCCGCGCCTCCGGCCCGGCACCGGCGCTCGGCGCCGACGAGGGCTATGTGCTGCGAGATCTGCTCGACCTGTCGCCGGCGGATATCGCTGCGCTCCGCCGGTCGGGCGCGCTCGGGTAACCGCCGCCGCAGCCTGTGTTGCAGCCGCTGCCGCCGGCTCGCCGAGCGATAGCATCAGGCGGTTGGCCCAGTTGAAGAACGACGCGGCATGGATCGCGTCGGCGACCGCCGGGCGTCGCCTGCCAGACGCGGTCCACCAGGCCGGGATTAGATGGATAGAGGCGATCGCCGCCAGGCAGCTTGCGCCCTGCCCCGGCATCCGGGGCACATCAGGGACAGGCGTTGCCGCCGCTGGGGCGCAGGCGAGGGAGAGCGCGGGCGGCTCTTAGCTTCCGCGCCTCTTGACCCTCGCCTGTGCCCCTGTCGATGGCGACGCCGTACGGCGCCGCCGGTTAGCCGCGGACGACCGGAACCGGAGGCGGCGGCGGCGGCGGTGGCGGGGCCGGATAGACGACCGGTTGCGGCGGCGGCGGCGGCGGCACCGGGGCGCATCCCGCAAGCAACGCCGCTGGAATCACGAGGGCAACCAGCGCGGCATTACGCAGCTGCCTGAGGTGGACCACTTTTTTTGCAACGTCGGACATGCGATTTCTCCACAGTTGAGAGACGTACACAATACGACAATCAGAAAGCGATTGACAGTAGCAGATACGTCGAAGCGGCATTCTGGTTCCCGACCCGTCGCACAAAAAAATCGGCTTTGGTTGCCGCAACCCTCCACGGGTCGGAGCCCCGATGGCGGGCACACCGGATTTCGATCAACGAAAATCTTGCTTTTGCTGCCCGTTGACGCAACCTCCGCTACGGAGGGCACGATCGCTCTAAAGGCCATCGCGTCAAGGTTTTGTGCAACCTCGACTCGGGACCTGGAACGCGTACCGCCGTTTTCCGCCAGCGGCGGCGCCCAGTCGCGGCTGGATCACGCTATCGGTGAGGCTATCTTGTTCCCATCACGCAGCTTCTCGACGAGAGACCTCCTGGCACGCGTCGGACCGATTGCCGTCGCCGCGATTGCGCTCGCCGCAGCCTGTGCGCTTGCCGCACCGGCAGTTCTTGCAGCGAATCAGGAGCCGGGCGCAGCCTTCGTGCCAGCACCGCCCGCCTCGATAGCAGCGTCTGCCAACACCGAACTCGGCGAACGAATCGAAAGCGCGCGCGAGTTGGTCATCGCAGGTGAACGGCTGAACGTCGGGTTACTCCGACGCTTCTACGCGCGCCATGATTTCGAGCCAGTATGGCCGACCCGGCAGGTGCAGGCGGATTCACTGATGAAAGCCGTGTTGCGTGCCGGCGATCAAGGCCTTGCCCCCGAACTGTTTCACGCTGATTTGCTGCGGTCGCCTGCAAAATTGCCGCCGCTTGACCGGGAACTGTTGCTGTCGGACGCCTTCCTATCCTATGCCGACGCGCTGGCGCGCGGGATCCTGCCGGTTGAGCGCCGAAGAGATGACGAGGCTTTGACGCCCGGGCCGATCGATATCCCGGCTGCGCTTGACGCCGCTATCGACAGCCCCGATCCCGCGGCGGCGATCGAAGCGCTGGCACCCCAGACGCCGACCTACCGGCTGCTGCGCCAGGCTTTGCAGAAATTTCACGCGGGCACCCCGCGCGGCAAGACCGCGACGACCCGGTTGCGCGAGATTGAGGTAAACCTCGAACGCGAACGCTGGCTGCCGCGGCCGCTGCCGGCGGACCGCGTCTGGGTCAATGTTGCCGACGAGCGGCTGGTGCTGTACCGCGACGATCAGCCGGTTTTCTCCACGCGGGTTATTGTCGGCCAAGATGTGAGGCGCAATCAGAGCCCGGAATTCCGGACCACGATCGACGGAATTTTGTTCAACCCCCCATGGAGCATCCCGAATGACATCGCCACCAACGAGATCCTGCCGAAGGCCAAGAACGACCCGGATTATTTGGCGCGGCACCACCTGATCGTGCTGCCCGACGGTGGGCTGCAGCAGCTGGCGGGACCGAACTCCGGGCTCGGGCAGATAATGTTCTATATGCAGAACCGGTTCGACGTTTACCTGCACGATACCCCGTCGAAAAATGACTTCAGACGCGACGACCGCCGTATCAGTCATGGCTGCATCAGGGTGGAGTATCCACAGGAGTTGGCCGCTCTGCTGATGCAGCAACCGGTCGATGCCATCAATCAGGCGATCGCGACGGGCAACACCACCCGAAGCGAGCTGCCAGAGCCCGTGCCGGTATTCGTGGTGTACGAGACCGCGTTCGCGGATGTCGATGACACGTTGCAATTCCGCCCGGATGTCTACAGACGCGACTCCGAGATCTGGCAGTACCTGGATCCGGAGCGGCGAGCGGTGGCGGAACGCGAGGCGGACAGCCAACGCGGGGGCTGACCTACAACGCGGGGCCGACCCCACAGCCGCCATTCGTTGCTCGCGGCGACAGCGGCCTTCCATGACCGGACCGCTATCTTGCAGCTCCGCTACCTGATCCTGCATCGAAGGCTCAGCGTCACTCGCAGGCCGGGATTGTTGTCGGCAAACGCGACCGAGATCCCGTGCAAGGCGGCAACGGCGGAGACGAGACTCAATCCGAGGCCGTTCCCCGGCGTCGTCCGGCTCGCCTCAAGACGGTAAAAGCGGCGAAAAACATTTTCGTATTCGGCGACCGGTATACCGGGCCCGGTATCCGAGAGAATTATCGTCAGGCCATCATCGCCGCCCCGCGCGACAAGCCGGATCGCCGCACCCTCGGGCGAATGGCGCAACGCGTTCTCCATAAGGTTCGCGAGCATCTGCGCCAGCAATTCGCGGTCGCCGAAGGTCGTCAAGTCGCCGGCGACATCCGCCGAGAGGGTTTGGTTCTTTTCGTCCGCCGTCGGCTGATAGACCTCGACCACGGTGCGCAACAGCTCCGAAAGGTCGCAATCGGCAAAGCCCGCCCTGACTGCCCTGCTTTCGATCTGCGCGATCCGCAGGAGCGCCCCGAAGCTGGCGAGGATCGCATCGGTTTCGCTGATCGAAGCCGCGATAGCCGCACGCAGTTCGGTTACGGTCGTGCCTTTGCGCTGGGCCAGTTCAAGGCGCTGCCGCAGCCGGGTCAGCGGCGTGCGCAGATCGTGGGCGATATCGTTCGAGATCTGCCGCATCGCGTGCATCGAGCTTTCGGTGCGTTCGAGCATCGCATTAAGGCTCGCCGCCAAATGATCGAACTCATCATCGGTGCCACGGGTCGGCACACGGCGCGACAGGTGGCCCTCCATTATCTCGCGGGCGGTACGGCTGATCGCCTCGACCCGCCGCAACAGTCCGCTGCTCAGCATGAGGCCGCCGCCAAACGCGAGCAGCAAGCTGACGAGCGAGCCCCAGCCGAATGCGCGCAGGATCAGTTCGCCCATTTCGTCGCGCTGGCTCGCGCCGGTTGCAACCATCAGGTAATCGCCGCCCGGGAGAATGGCGGCGCGCGCGCGCAGCGGCGGCCGATCATCGCGATGCGGCGCCCGAGGATCGACCGTATCGAAGGTGCCGGTTCGGTGCGGCAGCTTCGGGAGATTCCCGGCAAGTATGCCCCCGGCCGGGTTTTCCAGCAGGTAGAACATCGGCCCCGAGGGCATGTCTTTGACGCGGTCCTCGATCAGGCTCGCCACCCGCGTTGCGCCCCCGATCCGGAAGCCTTGATGCAATTCGGCGAAATCGCTGTCGATCGCGGCGTCGAGCTGACCGGTCATGTAAAAGGAGGTCGACCAGTAGATGACCGCGAACAGCACGATCACCGACGCGCTGAACAGCGCTGCATAGAGGACGGTCAGGCGAAAGCTGGAGGTCCGGAAGAGCCTAGGCAGGGGCACGAAGGCAATACCCCGCGCCGCGCACGGTATGGATCAGCTCGAGCGCGAAGCCCTTGTCGATCTTGCCCCGAAGCCGGCTGATGTGGGTCTCGACGACATTGGTGCGCGGGTCGAAATGAAAGTCCCAGACATTCTCGAGCAGCATCGTTCGCGTCACCACCTGCCCGGCATGACGCATCAGGTATTCGAGCAGGCGGAACTCCCGCGGCTGTAGGTCGATTTCTCGGCCGCCGCGACGAACGACCCGCGATAACAGGTCGAGGTCGAGGTCCGCGACGCACAGTCTGCTCTCGACCGGTCCGCCTGGAGGCCGGCGGCCCAGGGCTGCCACCCGTGCGACCAGTTCGGCAAAGGCGAAGGGCTTGACGAGATAATCGTCTCCGCCCGAATTGAGGCCCGTTACCCGGTCGTCGATGCCGCCGAGCGCGGTCAGGAATAGAACCGGCGTCCGATTGCCGGCCGCCCGCAAGGCCTTGACGAGCCCGAGACCATCGAGGGCGGGAAGCATCCGATCGACAATCAGCAGATCGAATTTCTCGGCGGCGGCGCGGAACAGGCCTTCGTCACCGCTCGCCGCCTGCACCGTCAAGTGCCCTTCTTCGGCGAGGCCGTTGGCGACGTATTCCGCCGTCTCCGGATCATCTTCGACGACAAGGATCTTCATCAGGGGTGTCCGTCAGCGCCGGAAAGACGTGAATGATGCGCGCGCGGGCGGTCAAGTTACAAAATCCCAATCTCCCGACAACGCCCCGACAATGTGCGCGCCGGTATAGTCGCGCGTCCTCGCCCTCCCGACGCCTGTTGCCCCGTCCCGCCAAATGACCCCTCTCCTCGCGCTTGCCGCAGCATTCGCCGTGATCGCCGGCTTGTCCGGATGCGCGCGCTATCATGCAGCACCGCTGCCGCAGCATGCCGATCTCGCGCGCGGGCTTGCCGGCCTCGATCTCAGGATACCGGCAAGCGGCCCGCGCGACTTGCCACGGACGATCGACATCGCTACGGCGCTGACCGTCGATCAGATCGGCCTGCTCGCCATTCTGAACGATCCCGATCTCAAATCGGAACGCGGCCTGCTCGACACCGCGCGCGCGGGGCTGCTGCTGGCGACCTTGCTGCCCAATCCGTCCGCGAACCTCGGCTACGGCGCGCTGATCGGCGGACCGGGTACCGCCTCCTCGATCACCGCCTCCCTGGCGGAGGACATTGCCGCGATCATCAGCCGCGGGGCCCGGATCAAATCGGCGCAGGCCCATCTCGGGCAGGTCGACGCCGACCAGCTCTGGCGCGAATGGCAGGTCGCGCAGAAGGCCCGCCAGCTCGCCGTCGACATCGATGCGGGAAATCGCACGATCCAGCTCACCCGCCGCGAACATCGGCTGCTGCACGGCGAGGTGGCCGAGGTCAGAGCGGCCATTGCCAAGGGGAATCTGACGGTGACCGCGCTGGCGCCGCTGCTGACCGCCGTGGCCGCGGCCGAGCAATCGTTGCGGACCTCGCGCCTGACCCGGCTGACGAACTGGCAGGATCTGGACGGGCTGCTGGGCCTCGTGCCGAGCGTGCGCTTCGCCATCGCGCGCCCGGACTTCGCGCCGCTGCCATCCGGGCTGGAGAAGCTGGTCGCGGACCTCCCCGGGCGGCGCCCCGACCTGATCGCTCTGCGCCTCGGGTATCACTCGGCGGAGGAGGATGTCCGGGCGGCCATTCTCGGCCAGTTCCCGGCCTTTACCCTCGGTACTTCCTACAGTTCGGACACGACGAAGGTGATCAGCGCCGGCCCGAATTTCACCTTCGCCTTGCCCATTTTCGATCAGAACCAGGGCAACATCGCGAAATCGCAGGCGACGCGCCTGGTGTTGCATGAGCAATACCAGGCCCGGCTCGACGGCGCGGTCGCCAACATTCACGCGCTGATCGCGCGCCTCGGGCGCCTCTCCAACGATCTGGTCCAAGCACGCCAGGCGGCGCGCGACGCCCTATCGCTTGCGGTCACGGCACGGCGCGCCTATGCGCAGGGCAATCTCGACGCGCGTACCCTGACGGATTACGAGACGACCGCGCTCGAACGAGAAGTCGAAGTTGCCGCGATCGAGCGCAGCATCGCGGAGGATCGCATCTTTCTCGCCGTCGAACTCGGTCTCGATCTCCCGCCGATGCGGCTCGCGCTGAGCTCCGCGGGGGGCTGATGCGACGCGCTTTCGTTGCTCTCGCCGCTATGCTGCTGACCGGCTCCGCGATGACTGCGGCGGCGCAGACGACGGCCAGCCCCAGCGTCCTGGTGCAATTGGCCAAATTGCAGAAAGGCAGTCTGCCGCGCCGCATCACCACCTTCGGGACGGTCGAGACGAGCCCCGCTGCGCGTCAGACCGTGATGGCGCCGGTCGCGGCCGGGGTCGAGGCCGTATACGTCAAGGCCGGCGAACGGGTGGGCGCCAAAGCACCGCTGGTGCGGCTCGGGCCGAGCCCGGCGACCGCTGCTGCCTACACTCAGGCCCTCTCTGCGCTGCGCGCCGGTCGCGACCTCGTCGAGCGGACGCGCAGCCTGCTCGGTCAGCACCTGGCGACCGCGCAGCAACTTACCGACGCCGAAAAATCCGCGGCGGATGCACGCGCCTCGCTGGCGGCGCTCAAGGCCGAGGGGGCCGGCAGCCCGCAAACGCTGCGGGCGGCGTCCGAGGCGATCGTGACCGCCGTTTCGACGAGCCCGGGAGCCATTGTGGCTCAGGGCGCAGCGCTCATCGATCTGGCCCTGCCGAACGGGCTGGTCCTGCGCGCCGGGGTCGTGCCGAACCAGGCGCCCGCGATCAACCCCGGCGATGCGGTCCGGATTACGCCGCTCGGATCAACCGACGCGGTCGCCGGGCGGGTTCTGCTGCGCGGATCGGTCGTCGATCCGCAAACGGGCCTGGTTCCGGTCGACATCACCCTGCCGCCCGACGGCTTCATGCCCGGGCAGATGGCGCAAGCCGGCATCGTGATCGGCCAGGTCGCCGGTTTTGTCGTGCCGCACGAGGCGATCCTCGCCGACGATCGTGGTGCGCCCTATGTCGTGCAAGCCATCAAAGGCACCGCCCACAAGGTTGCGGTGAAGCTCCTCCTCAGCGCCGGGCAGCAGGATGTCGTCGCCGGAGCGCTCGACCCAACGGCCCCCCTTGTCCTCGCCGGCAATTACCAGCTCCGCGACGGCATGAAGGTGCGGGTCGCAGATCCGAACGGTCCGGGCAACAAATGAGTCTGGTCGCCTGGACCGAGCATCACCGCCGCTCGCTCGTTTTCATCGCGTTTGCGCTTGCCGCCGCCGGGGTTTACGCCGGAATCACACTGCCGGTCGGGCTCTTCCCGATCGTCAATTTCCCGCGCGTCCGGGTTGAGATCAGCACCGGCAGCATGCCGGCGCAGCAGATGCTGATCGAAGTCACCGAACCCCTCGAGGAGGTCGCGCGCGCCGTCCCCGGCGCGACCGGCATCAGCTCCACGACGTCGCGCGGGTCGGCGCAGATCTTTGTCGATTTCCCGTGGGATTCGAATATGAGCCAGGCGCTGTTGAGCGTCGATGCGGCGTTCGCACAGGAGCTTGCGAAACTGCCGGCGGGCACTCGCTACGACGCCCTGCAGATGAGCCCGAACGCGATCATGCCGTTCGTCTCCTACGCGCTGATCTCGGACACGATGCCGTCAGCCAAGCTGCGCCGCCTCGCGCAGTACCAGATCACCCCGCTACTGACCGGCATCGCCGGCGTCAGGCGGGTCGGCGTGCTCGGGGGGCAAACACCGGAAGTTCAGGTGTCGGTCGATCCTCGCAAGATGCAAGCCTATCGGCTGACGTTCGCCGAGGTTACGACCGCGATCTCGGCGACCAACACGGTCAAGGCGGTCGGCCGGATCGAGGACAATGACCTCCTCTACCTGACCGTCAGCAACAATTCGTTCGATTCGGTCGCCTCGGTCGGCAATGTCGAATTGCGCAACAGCCAGGGCGGCATCGTGCGGTTGAGCGACATCGCCAAGGTCACGATGGGCGCGGTGCCGCAATGGCTGCTGGTCGACGAGAACGGGCAGCCGGCGGTCACCTTCGATGTGTTTCAGCAGGACAACGCGGACTCGCTGAGCCTTGCAAAGCAGGTCGCGGCTCGGCTCGCGACCTTCATGAAGACCCAGCCGAAGGCGATCCACCTCTACAAATGGTACGACCAGACCGAACTCGTCCAATCCTCGATCGCCGCCGTCGAGGAGGCGATCGGCATCGGGCTCGTCTTCGCCGCGCTGGTGATCCTCGCGTTCCTGCGGAACTGGCGGGTGACCGCGGTCGCGATGCTGGTGGTGCCGCTATCGGTGCTGATCACGGTGCTGCTGCTATCCGTGCTCGGGATGAGCTTCAATATCATGACCCTGGGCGGGATCGCCGCGGCGATCGGGCTCTTGATCGACGATGTGATCGTCATGATCGAACAGATCGCGCGGCGGGCCGGCGTGCCGGGGCTCGACCAGCCCGTCGCGACGGTGCTGCCGGCGGCGGAGGAGTTTTTCTCGCCGCTGCTGGGATCCAGCCTCGCGACGATCATCATTTTCCTGCCGCTCGCTTTCCTGTCCGGCGTCACCGGCGCCTTCTTCAAGTTCCTGGCGCTGACGATGGCCTCGGCCTTGGTCATTTCGTACCTGTTGACGGCGTTTACGGTGCCGCTGCTGGCGCGCGGCATCATCGATTTCGAGCAGTGGGACGACCCGGCGCACGGGCGCGAGACCTGGCTGCGGCGTTCGCATGGCAGAGCGCTGCGCGTTCTCGTCGCGCACCCCTCGCTCGTCGGCATCGCCGCGATCGTCTTGGTCGGCGCCGGCTATCTCGCCTACCGGCACGTCGGGACCGGGTTTCTGCCGCAGATGGACGAGGGCGGCTTCGTACTCGACTACCAGACGGCGCCGGGCACCTCGCTGACCGAAACCAATCGCGAACTGCAGCAGGTCGAGGCCATCCTGAAAAAGGATCACCGCGTCGACACCTATTCGCGGCGCACCGGGGCCGGGCTCGGCGGCGACCTTGCCGAGAGCTACCAGGGCGATTTCTTCGTCCGCCTGACGCCGGCGGCGCAGCGGCCGCCGATCTCGACCGTGATGGACGAGATCACGCAAAAGATCACCGACGACGTTCCTGGCATCAGTTTCGATACCCATCAGCTGTTGGGCGACATGATTGGCGACATGGTCGGTCGGCGGCAGCCGATCGTGATCGAGCTGAGCGCCAAGAACCCGGCCGCCCTTGCCGGTGCCGCGGGGAAAGTCGCCACGGCAATCGCCAAAGTACCGGGGGTCGAGCCGGCTTCGGTCAATGACGGGGTGGTTCCGGCCGGCGATGCACTCGAGGTCCACGTCGACCCGGCGGCAGCGGCCATGGCAGGGGTGACGCCCAGCGAGGTCGAAGCGCAGCTCTATCATTATCTCCACGGCACTGTGGTCACCAGCTACCTCGGTGCCGTCGAGCCGGTCGGGGTGCGGGCGTGGCTCGACCCGCCGCAAGACAGGATCTACCGGGACCAATTGCAGGCGCTGCTGATCCGGGCGCCGAGCGGCCATCTCTTCCCGCTCGGCACCGTGGCGCAGGTCAAATTCGTCGCCGGGCAGCCCGAGATTACGCGCAACAATCTGGCACAAATCGTTGCCGTGACCGCACAGATCGGCGGAGGCCACGATCTGGGCTCGACAGCAGCCGCAGTCGATGCCGTTGTCGCCAAACCCGGCTTCCTTCCCGACGGGGTCTACTATCGCATCGGCGGCGCCTACAAGCAGCAACAGCTGGCGGTCCAAGGCATGATCAAGGTGTTTGCCACCGCCGCGATGGGGGAGATCATTCTTCTCCTGTTCCTGTATGAGAGCTT
>DATLTH010000465.1:0-3873 GCA_035533695.1 Allostellaceae bacterium
CCCGCCGCGCTCGGGTTTTCGTACCGGCATTCCGATCTGCCGGCGGACTGGATTGTCGTCGGCGCCGTATTCCGGGGATCGCCGGACGATCCCGCCGCGATCGCCCGGCGGCTGGCCGAGATCCAGGCCGCGCGCGAAGCCTCGCAGCCGATCCGCGCCCGCACCGGCGGCTCGACCTTCGCCAATCCGCCGGGGCACCGCGCCTGGCAGCTGATCGACGATGCCGGTTGCCGCGGCCTCGTCCGCGGCGGCGCGATGGTGTCGGAAAAGCACGCCAACTTCCTGATCAATATGGGAAATGCGACCGCCGCCGATATCGAGGGGCTGGGCGACGAGGTGCGCCGCCGCGTGCAGGACCGGTTCGGCATCCTGCTCGAGTGGGAGATCCGCCGGATCGGACAGAAGCTGCCGTCACATCAGCTTTGCGGCAGGGCGGCATGAAGGCGCCAGCGAGCCGGCCGCCCGGTCGGCCACCTGGTCGGCCACCTGGTCGGCCGCCCGGTCTGTCCCTGCGGCGGCGGCATATCGCAGCCGCGCTGCGGCGCGCCGCCTGGTGGACGCTGCCGGTCGTGCTTGCGGTCGGCGTGTATGGCGGCGTCGTGGTGAGCCGCCTGCCGGTCGGCCAGAGGATTGTCGCCGAGGCCGCGAATCAGGCGCTCGCCGCGAGCGCCCGGCTCGGCCTCGTCGTCAATGACATCGAGGTCGAGGGCCGCGAGACCACCGATGTCGCCACGATCATGGCCGCGCTCGGCGCCGCGCGCGGCACGCCGATCTTTGCCGTCAGCCCGAGCCGGGCAAAGGCGCAGCTCGAAACCCTCCCCTGGGTGCGTTCGGCCGCGATCGAGCGGCGTCTGCCCGACACCCTCATTGTCCGATTGATCGAGCGCCATCCGCTCGCGGTGTGGCAGCACGACGGCAAGCAGGAGTTGATCGATCGCGACGGCGAGGTGATCGCGGTCAAAGACCTCAGCCATTTCGCCCGGCTGCCGACCGTGGTCGGCGAGCATGCGGCAAAGCATGCCGCCGCGCTGATCGACATGCTGGCGCAAGAGCCCGCGCTGGCGGCGCGGGTCACCGCGGCGATCCGGGTCGACGACCGGCGCTGGAACGTGCGCATCGACCATACGATCGACGTATTGCTGCCGGAAGAGAACCCAGCCGCCGCCTGGGCGCGCCTGGCCGCCCTCGAACGCACCGACGGGCTGTTGAAGCGTGACATCCGCACGGTCGATATGCGGCTGCCCGATCGGCTGGTGCTGCGAGCCAACGGTCCGCCGGCGGGCGAGGTCGCGCCGGCCAAAAAAGCGCATCCGCCGGGAAAGAGGACGTGAGCAAGAGCGCGGCCGCGCCCGCCAAGCCCGCCAAGCCCAACAACAACAAAGCCAATGGCTCCGCCAACAGCGATGCCGATAGCAAAGCGAACGGTGCGCGAGCGCGGGCGGCGCCGGTTCGCCCGCGCGGCAGCCTGGTCGCCGCAATCGATATCGGAACGACGAAGATCTGCTGCTTTATCGCGCGGGTCGAGGCGCAGCCGCGGATCCTCGGCATCGGCCATCAGATCGCGCGCGGCGTGCGCGGCGGCACGATCATCGACCTCGACGCCGCCGGCCACTCGATCCGCGCCGCCGTCCACGCCGCCGAAGAAATGGCGGGCGAGACGATCGAGCGCGCGGTGGTCAATCTGTCGGGCGGCTATGCGGCCTCGCGCATCGTCAAGACGGAAATCGATGCCGGACGGCGCGAGATCACCGACGGCGCGATGCGTCAGGTGCTGGAGCGCGGCTACCTGATGCGGGGAGCCGCCGACCGCCAGGTCATTCACTCGATCCCGGTCGGCTTCTCGATCGACGACAGCCGCGGCATCCTCGATCCCCGCGGCATGGTCGGCGAGCGGCTCGGCGTCAACATGCATATCGTCACCGCCGCAATGGCGAGCGTGCGCAACCACACCGCCGCGCTGGGCCGCGCCCATCTCATCGTCGACGCCCTGGTCGTCAGCCCCTATGCCGCCGGCCTCGCCTGCCTCGCCGAAGATGAGATGGAACTAGGCGTTACGGTCATCGACATGGGCGGCGGGACGACCACGATCGGGGTGTTTTTCGGCGGCAATCTGGTCTTCGCCGATGCGGTTCCGGTCGGCGGCATGCATGTGACCAACGACATCGCCCGGGGCCTCGGGACGCCGCTCGCCCATGCCGAGCGGATGAAGGCCTTATTTGCCAGCGCCATTGCCACGACCCTCGACGAGCGCGAGATGATCGCGGTTCCGCAGATCGGCGAAGAAGAGGACGGCCACGTCAACCACGTCCCGAAATCGCTCTTGGTCAGCATCGTGGCGCCGCGGGTCGAAGAGACGTTCGAACTGGTGCGCAACCGGCTTGACGCGAGCGGCTGCGACAAGATCGCCGGAAGACGGGTGGTGTTGACCGGCGGCGCCTGCCAACTGCACGGGGCGCGCGAGCTTGCCGCGCTCATTCTCGACAAGCAGGTCAGGATCGGGCGTCCGATGCGAATAAACGGGCTGGCCGAATCGACGCATGGCCCGGCGTTTTCCACCGCCGGCGGCTTGCTGCACTTCGCCCTGTCCGAACGCGCCGAATCGCCGCGATCGATCGGGATCGCGCCGAGCGGGATTTTCGGCAAAGTCGGGCAATGGCTGCGCGAGAATTTTTGAGATTGCTTTAAGTTTTCTTTGCTTGCAGGTACCTAGTTGAGAGCAAAACCGCTACTATCGGCTTGCGTCATCAGGGGAACGCAAACCGGCAGGGCAGCTCTCGCACCGATCGGCGGCGGTCGGCACGAGGGAAAGCCGGCCCCGGGGGGTTGGCCCAGGGGGGTTGGCCCCGGCGGTTGGCAGGGCCGGCATGATCACCAGCGCGCGCGGAGGGCGACGGCATGATTAATCTCAGCATCCCGAGAGACGAGCAGGAGCTTAAGCCCCGCATCACCGTCGTCGGGGTGGGCGGCGCCGGGGGGAATGCCGTCAACAACATGATTCGCTCGAACCTGGTCGGCTGCGAGTTCATCGTCTGCAACACCGACGCCCAGGCTTTGCAGCTGTCCGGCGCACCGCGCAAGATCCAGCTCGGCATCGGGGTGACCCGCGGGCTCGGCGCCGGCGCTCGCCCCGATGTCGGCCGCGCCGCCGCGGAAGAGGCGGTCGACGAAATTCTCGACTCGATGCAGGGCTCGAACATGGTGTTCATCACCGGCGGCATGGGTGGCGGCACCGGCACCGGCGCCGCACCGGTGATCGCCCGCGTCGCGCGCGAATCGGGGATCCTGACCGTCGGGGTCGTCACCAAGCCCTTCCATTTCGAAGGCATCCACCGCATGCGCATCGCCGATGCGGGGATCGAGGAATTGGCGAAATACGTCGACACGCTGATCATCATCCCGAACCAGAACCTGTTTCGCATCGCCAATGAGCGCACGACCTTCGCCGACGCGTTCAAGATGGCCGACGACGTGCTGCATTCCGGAGTGCGCGGCGTCACCGACCTGATGGTCATGCCGGGCCTCATCAACCTCGATTTCGCCGACATCCGCACCGTGATGAGCGAGATGGGCAAGGCGATGATGGGGACCGGCGAAGCCGAGGGCGACCGCCGCGCGATCGATGCCGCCGAGGCCGCGATCAACAACCCGCTCTTGGAAGATGTGTCGATGAAGGGCGCGCGCGGCGTGTTGATCAACATCACCGGCGGCACCGACATGACCCTGTTCGAGGTCGACGAGGCGGCCAACCGGATTCGCGAAGAGGTCGACCCCGACGCCAACATCATCTTCGGCTCGACCTTTGACGAAAAACTGGCCGGCAAGATGCGCATCTCGGTCGTCGCCACCGGCATCGAGGCCGAGCTGCAAGGCGAG
>DATLTH010000466.1:0-16375 GCA_035533695.1 Allostellaceae bacterium
GCCAGCAGATCGGCGTAGCCCTTTTTCTCGACCGCCCGTCCGACCGACAGCAGCACCACCGGCTGCGCCGGGTCGCTGCCGTCGCCACCCGCCGCGCGCCTCGGCGGCGATGGAAAGCGGTTCAGATCAAGCCCGTGGTAGGACAGCGTCACGCGGTCCGGCGACGGCGCCAGCGCGGCCAGATGATCGCGGCCGGAGGCGGTGCAGGTCACCGCCCACTCGGCCGACGCGAGCTTGTCGCGCTTTTCCCAGTCGGGGGCGGTCCAGATGTCCTTGGCATGGGCCGAAACCGACCAGCCGAGCCCGCGCATCATCGCGGCATAGCGCGCCACCGACGCCGGAGTGTGCAGGAAATGCGCATGCAGATGGCGCACAAGCGGCATCATCTCGGCCGCCAATACCAGAGCCTGGCCAAAGCGGCGGACGCGGTTCGGCGTCGGATCGCGGACAAGATCGCGCAGCCAGGCGCGGCGTGCCGCGCGGTAGCCGGCCAGATGCCGCACCACACGCCAGGCGGCGAACACCCGCCCCGGCGCGTCCTTCAGATATTCCGGCAGGTAATGCACCGGCGCCCGGATCTGGCCGTGCACCGGATGGCGGGCGCGGTCGGTCGGGTGACGCAGCGAGACGATCTCGATGTCGAGACCGCGCCGTTCGAGCGCCAGAATCTCCTGCGCGATGAAGGTTTCGGAGAGCCGCGGATAGCCCTTGACGACAAAGGCCACCGGGCCGCCGCGCGGCGGGTTCGGGCCGCAGAGCGTCATGCGTTGCGCCGCGCCCGCATCGGCCGGCGCGGCATGCGGCCGTGGCGCAGCCATTGGCCGGCCAGCCGGTCGACGCTCGCCAAGCCGTCGAGGAGGCCGGGGATGACCACCGCCGAGGGCCGCGGCTGCTGCATCAGCTGCAGCAGGGCCGCCGTCATTCTCTGCGGACTGCGCCCCTGCGTGTCGGACAAGACCGCCACCAGACCAAGCTCCGCCGCGCGCTGGGCGCGGATGTACTGCTCGAGGCGCGGCGCCGTGCGCGGCACGATCAAGGCCGGCTTGTCGAAGGAGAGGATCTCGCAAAACGTGTTGTAGCCGCCCATCGCAACGATGCCGGCGGCGCGCGCCATCAGGGTTTCGAGCCGCGCATCGAAGGTGAGGGTCCGCACTTTGGCCAGCGGCGCGGCGCGCGCGGCAAAGGCAGCCTGGTGATCGGACTGCATGAACGGCCCGAACACCAGCAACACCGGCGGCAGGCCGCCGGGATCGTTCTCATAGGCTGCGAGCACCCAGTCGATCAGGTCCTCGCCGTCGCCGCCACCCCCGGCTGTTACCAACAGGAACTCGCCCTCCAACGGGTCCACGGGGGCCGGCGCGGCCATCCCGGCGGGAACTTGGCGCCGCAGATAGCCGGTGTAAACCATCCGCCGCCGCACGCTCGCCGGCAGCGCGATGCCCTCAAGCGGATCACAGATCTGGGGCAATCCGTAGACCCAGATCTCGTTGTAGTAGTCGCTCAGCGCCGGCACCGCATTCTTGCGCTCCCACTCGCTCTCCAGCGCGCTCGGATCGTCCATCACGTCGCGCAGCCCGAGAATGAGCGGCGTGCCGCGCGCCTTCAACAGGTCGAGCGTCGGCCGGATCTCGCCGCGCAGGCCGAGCGGCTCCTTGTCGACGATCAGCATGTCGGGATCGAAGATATCGGCCGTGTGGCGGATGATCGAGGAGCGCATGGCGAGCGTCTCCTCGATGTCGATGTGCAGGTTGAGTGAGATATACTCGCCGTTGCGCAACTTGATTACGCCGGGAACGCGCACAAAATCGACACGCGAGCGGAAATCGAAGCTGCCGATGATCGGGGACCCGGATAGGATGAGCACCGACAAGGAGGTGTCGGCTTCAACCAGCGAATGCGCGATCGCACGGCAGCGCCGCAGATGGCCCAGACCGAAAGTGTCGTGGCTGTAGATCAGGATACGTTTATGGTCGCGACCGTCGCCCACGCGGTTCCTCCGTTCCTGAGGGCCGGTCTCACTATGCCATGGGGTGTTAGGACAGGCGAGATGGAGTTTTCCCGGAGTTCGCGGTCATGAAAGGGATGGCCGCGGTTGCGACGACGGTCGAGGAGACGCTGCGCCCGCGGTTTTTCTGGCGGGCCAAGCCGCGCCCGGCATCGGCGCCCGCGCCGGCGGCGGAACAGCCGGAGCCGGAATCGACCGATCTCGAACCCACGATCTACCGCTTCATTCTGGTGCACAGCCTGCGCGCGCAGATCACCTTGCTGGTGATCACGCTCGTTTCGTTCCCGTTTCTTTATTATTCGCTGAAGCTGCCGAAGACGATCATCAACCGCGCCATCCACGGCCATCATTTTCCGGAGGAATTTCTCGGGTTCGAGTTCAATCAGGTACCGTACCTGATGCTGCTGTGCGGCCTGTTCCTGACCCTCGTGCTGATCAACGGCGGCTTCAAATACGTCATCAACACGCTGAAGGGACAGCTTGGCGAGCGGATGCTGAGACGCTTTCGCTATCAGCTGTACCAGCGGCTGCTGCGCTTTCCCGCATCCTATTTCCAGAAGACCTCTTCGGCTCAGATCATCCCGATGATCACGGTCGAATGCGAGCCGCTGGGCGGCTTCATCGGCGACGCCTTTGTCCAGCCGCTGTTCCAGGGCGGCCAGCTGCTGACGATCATCTTCTTCATGTTCATGCAGGATCCCATTCTGGGACTGGCCGCCATCGCGCTCTATCCGATGCAGGGGTATGTCATCCCCAAGCTGCAGGCCAAGGTAAACCTGCTGATGAAGCGCCGGGTCCGCACCGTGCGCCAGGTCGCCGACCGGGTCCAGGAATCGGCGGCCGGGATCGTCGAGATCCACGCCAACGACACGGTCAAATTGCAATTGACCGATTTCGCCCATGTCCTCGGGACGATCTACGACATCCGGTTTGAAATCTACCGGCGGAAATTCTTTGTCAAATTTCTCAACAATTTCATCGGGCAGCTGACGCCTTTTTTCTTTTATTCGTTGGGTGGCTATCTGGTCATCCAGGGCAGCCTGTCGTTCGGCGCACTGGTCGCAATCCTCGCTGCCTACAAGGATTTGGCCTCGCCGTGGAAGGAATTGCTCGACTTCTACCAGATCAAGGAAAATTCGCGGATCACCTACGACCAGATCGTCGAACAGTTCCAGCCGACCGGCATGGTCGACGCCGGTCTGTTGCTCGACGAACCGGATGTCGTGACGCCGCTGACCGGCGAAATCGCGGTGGCCAACCTGTCGCTCGCCGAGGACGACAAGAGCCGCGTGGTCGATGCGGTCAGCTTTACCGTGCAACCCACCGAGCACGTTGCGATCATCGGGCAGGGCGGCAGCGGCAAGAACGAATTGGCCATGCTGCTGGCGCGGCTCGTGCGGCCGACCAGCGGACGGATCACGATCGGCGGCACCGATATCGCCGATCTGCCGATCGCCGTCATCGGCCGGCGGATCGGCTATGTCGGCAGCATGCCGTATCTGTTTTCCGGCACATTGCGCGACAATCTGCTGCTCGGACTGCGCCACCGGCCGGTCCGCCCGGCGGAATACGAAGAGGCGACCGCCCGCCGCCGGGCCCGCGACCTGCACGAGGCGCGCAGCTCCGGCAACATCGATTTCGATCTGCACGCCGATTGGATCGATTACGAAAGCGCCGGGGTATCCGATCGCGCCGAGCTGACGCCGCGCATCGCCGAGGTGCTGGCGCGCCTCGACTTCGAGGAGGATGTCTATACCTTCGGGTTGCGCGGTCAGCTCGACCCGGCGAAGCACCCGGCGGTCGCCGCGCGCTTGATCGAGGCCCGCAAGGCGCTGGCCGAGCAGCTGGCTGCGGCCGGCATCACCAAGCTGGTCGAGACCTACGATCTCAAGCGCTACAATTCGAACGCCACGGTCGCAGAAAACGTGCTGTTCGGCACCCCGATCGGGCCGGCGTTCGATGCCGGCTCGCTCGCCGAAAACACCTATGTCCTGAGCGTTCTCGACAAGCTCGGCCTGACTGAAGAACTCGTCGAGGTCGGTCAGCAGGTCGCGGCGATGATGACCGAGATGTTCGCCGGCCTGCCGCCCGAACATGAATTCTTCGACCAGTTCAGCTTCATCAGCGCCGGCGACCTGCCCGACTTCGCCGCCATTCTCGCGGCGACGGAAAATGGCGGAACCCGGGCACTCAACCACGAGCAGCGCAGCAGGCTTTTGTCGCTGCCGTTCAAGCTGGTCGCGGCGCGTCACCGCCTCGATGTGCTGGACGAGCGGCTGCAGCAACGGCTGCTTGAAGCGCGCCATGCCTTCCGCAGCGAACTTCCGGCCCAGGCGCAGGGCCAGATCGAGTTTTTCGACCCCGATCGCTACAACGCCGCCGCCTCGCTGCAGGACAACATCCTGTTCGGCAAGATCGCCTACGGCGAAGCAGACGCGGCGGTGCGGGTTCCGCAGGTCCTCGCCGAGGTATTGGACGCGCTGTCGCTGCGTGCTGCGGTCATCGATGTCGGCCTCGATTACCATGTCGGCACCGGCGGATCCCGCCTGTCGCCGGCCCAGCGGCAGCGTGCGGCGATCGCGCGGGCCCTGCTGAAGCGCCCCGATCTGCTGATCCTCAATGAGGCGACCACGGCGCTCGACGGGCAGGCGCAAGCCAAGGTGACCGAAGGGTTGCGGCAGGAAATGGCCGGGCGCGGCCTGATCTGGGCATTGCACCGGGCGAGCCTCGCGCGCAATTTCGATCGGGTGCTGGTCATGAGCGGCGGCAAGGTGGCCGAGCAGGGCCGGTTTGCCGAGCTCGACCGCAAGGATTCCCTCACTGGCCTGCTGATGGCGGCCGAATGACAGAGCGCAACAGCGCCGGAGTTGGAATCGGGAGGAAAAATTGAGCTTGTTGCAGGAATACGAGCTGCTTCGCCGGGTGCCGTTTTTGTCGGAGATCGAACCGGCGAGGCTGAAGCTGCTGGCGTTCATGAGCGAGCGGATCGGCTTCGACGACGGCGCACTGCTGTGCCGGCAGGGCGATCCCGGCGATGCGGCCTATCTGATCATCGAAGGCGAGGCCGACGTCATCGTCGACACGCCGGGCGGCCCCCTGACCCTGGCGACGCTCGGCGCGCACGACATCGTCGGCGAGATGGCGATCCTGGGCGATGTGCCGCGCACCGCGTCGGTGCGGGCAAAGGGCCGCGTCGTCGCGCTCCGCATCGCCAAGGAACCCTTCATGCGCATGGTGCGCGAATTTCCCAACATGGCGGTCTCGATCATGCGCGAACTGGCGCATCGGCTCGAACTGAACAACAACCAGCTGCGCAACGCGCTGTCGGAAGTGCGGCGTTTGCGCGAGACCTCGGGCGCGACGCCGGCCGAATGAGCCGGCTCGACAGCTTTATTCGCCGCCTCGAAGCGCAGCGCGCCTGTCTCGACCACGCCGTCCGGCTGATCCACGGGCTCGACGGGGTCGTCGTTGAGCTTGGCCTCGGCAACGGCCGCACCTACGACCATCTGCGCTCGCTGCTCCCCGATCGCGAAATCTATGTCTGCGAACGCCGGGTCGCGGCGCACCCCGACTGCGTGCCGCCGCCCGACAGGCTGATCCTTGGCGACATGCGCGAGACCCTGTCGGCCGCACGCAGCTGGCTGGGCGGCCGGGCCGCCCTTGTCCACCTCGATCCCGGGAGCGGCGACGACGCGGATAACCTGGCGCTGGCGGCGGCGCTGACGCCGCGCATCCTGCCGCTCCTTTGCGTCGGCGCCGTCTTGGTCAGCGAGCCGCGGATCGACAGCCCGGACCTTGCGATATTGCCGCTGCCCGATGGCATCGCCGCCGGCCGCTACCACCTCTACCGGCGGGTGGCCGGCCTCACTTGAGAGGGAGGATTGCAATCGCAGCCGCTTGGTTGGCGATGGCTGGCATTTTTGCCACCATCTTGGTTCCGCTGAACATTCCAAAGATTTTGCGAATCAGTGCACATCAAGCAACAGCCGTCGGTAAAATTACTGATATCAACTGTTCGAACCACGCGATGAAATATTATTCGTTCCATGTCGACAGCCTAAATTTCACAGGTAATTCGAGTTTTGGACCCGACTGTGACACGAAATTGGTTGGACAACCGATCGAAGTATACTATGACTCGCGCGATCCAAGTAGGAATATAATCTGGAACACGTCGGCTGCGTTATGGAACGAAATAATTCCGATTGCGTTGATCTGCTTGACATTCCCACCGATGATCATTTGGCAATTTCGAAGATGGCGGGATCGGCGGGCTTCAACGATCAGCAACCGATTTCAACCATAACAGGCACACTCCCTCCCCCTTTGATGGGGGAGGGCCGGGGTGGGGGTGATTTCCGCGCTTGGCAGCACAATCACCCCCTCCCAACCCTCCCCCATCGAGGGGGAGGGCTCTCGCGCCCCATCAGCCGAATTCGACCATGACCGGGACGTGGTCGGAGGCCTTGTCCCAGCCGCGAATGTCGCGGTGGACCTGCGCCGCGGCCAGCCCGCCCGTCAAGGGCGGTGTCACCCAGACATGGTCGAGGCGGCGGCCGCGGTCGCTCGCCGCCCAGTCCCGGTTGCGATAGCTCCACCAGCTGTAGAGCCGCTCCTGCGGCGGAACGAAATGCCGCACGGCGTCGACGAACCCGCCGGCTTGTTGCAATGCCGCCAGACGCCCGACCTCGACCGGCGTATGGCTGACGACACTGAGCAATTGCTTGTGCGACCAGACGTCGGTTTCGAGCGGCGCGATGTTGAGATCGCCGACCGCGATCATCTTCCGGCCCCCAAGGCGATCGGGGGCGCGTGCGGCAGCGAACCACGCGGTCAGCTCGTCGAGGAATTGCAGCTTGTGGGCGAATTTCGGGTTGAGCTCCGGATCGGCAACATCGCCGCCCGCCGGCACGTAGATGTTGTGCAATTCGATGCCGCCGGGCAATTCGGCGACGGCGTGACGGCAATCGGCGCGTCCGCACCAGGCCCGCGTCGCCGTCGAGGCAAATGGCAGGCGGGACAGGATCGCGACGCCGTTATAGCCCTTCATGCCATGCACCACCCGGTGGCGATAGCCGAGCGCCTCCAGCGGCTCCCAGGGAAACAGCTCGTCCGGGGTCTTGGTCTCCTGCAGGCACAGAATGTCCGGCTGCTGCTCCTCGATGAGGCGGCGCACGAGATCGATGCGCAGCCGCACCGAGTTGATGTTCCAGGTGATCAGCCGCAATGCCCGACCCCGCGATCGCCGATACAGGACCGGCTCAAGATTGCTTGCCGTCGGCGCCGCCGGCAAGCCAGCCCGGCACAGGGGGATGCGGGTCGCCGACACAAAACGGCGCCCGGTCGGGGGGGATGACCGGGCGCCTGCTTGTCAGAAGCGCTTGGGGGATTACCGGACCCGCAGGGGAAACGGGGCCGGTTACAAGAGGGACTTGGACCCTCTCCGCTTCTGGAAACATCAGATGGGGAGCAGACGGGCCAGCCAAAAATGCGAATCGCGCATGCGACCTCCCTCAAAAACGCATGCACGAATCGGGAACTTTAACTCTATTCCCGCTACGCGGCGCGGCGGTTTGCCGCAGCTCCCGCTGCGGTTGCATGGCAGGCTTGCGCAAACGCCTCAAACAACGCCCGCGAGAACGGGTTTTCAAGCACCTTGTACTCGGGATGCCATTGCACGCCCACGACGAATCGGGCGCCCGGCAGGCTCACCCCTTCAATCTGACCGTCCGGCGCGACGGCCTCGACAAGGAGGTCCGCGGCCGGCCGATCGATCCCCTGCCCATGCAGCGAGTTGACCATGATCTCCGGCGCGCCGCCGGCGATGTCGATCAGCCGGCCGCCTTCGGTCAGCATGACGCTGTGCGCCGGTCCATAGCGCTGGTCGAGCGTCATCGGGCCGCGGCGCCGGCGGTGATTGAAGCGTTCCGGCATCTCGAAGATGCGCTGAAACAAGCTGCCGCCGAGCGCGACGTTCAATTCCTGGATGCCGCGGCAAATCGCCAGCACCGGGATGTCACGCCGCACGGCGGCGCGGATCAACGGCAGCGTTGTCGCATCGCGATCGGGGTCGTGCAGCGTTCCTTCCATGCTCGGCGGCCCGCCGTAATGGTGCGGCTCGACGTTGCTCGGGCTGCCGGTAATCAACAGCCCGTCCAGCCGGTCGAGCAGCGCCGCGCTGTCGGTTTTCGCCCCGATTGCCGGGAGCAGAATCGGCATAACCCCGGCAGCCTCGATCAGCGCGTCGGAATAGCGCGCACTGGCGGTGTGGAAGGGGCGCTCGTGGAGCGTGCGAACGCAGCAGGGAATACCGATGAACGGAAGGGTGCGACCTGGCATCTGGCTCGCTCTTGTTGATGCTCTCAGCGGTTTGATCCGCTAAAGAGGCTTTGATATTGGAACAGGCTCGGATCGAGTGCCATACCGAATTGCAGCCCGGATAACGTGACGGTCGTCACCCTGCCCTGCTGATCGACCACTGTCCATTGCCGCAGCGCCAATGGAGTGTCGGTGAAGACGAGGGTCAGCGAGCCGGAAGCGGCCTGAGCGCTTTCTACCACGGTGACGCGCACCATCGGCCCCAGATGGTCGAACCGGGTGACGACGACATCCGACCCGAAGCTGATCGGATCGCGCAAAAAAAACCACGCCGGGGTCGATCTGAGCTCATATTTCGATATCTGATTGAGTTCTTTGTCCCAGTAGTACATCGAGTTGCTGTCGGCCAGCAGGATAATCGGATGGGGCGGGTTGTATTCGAACCGCATGCGCCCGGGCCGCTTCACCCAGACCCGCCCGGTGCTCAGCGCGCCGTTATTGGCGACCTGCTGAAATTCCGCCGTCATCGTGCGGATACCATTGAGATAGGCAGCAATTCGTTGCAGCTCCAAGGTGTCTTGCGGAGCCAGCGGGGCCGGCGTTGGAGCACCAGCAAAGGCCGCGCCAATCGTCAGCAGCAGCACCGCACCGAGCGCGCGGCAGCATTGCGCAAATCTTCTCACGTCGAGGCCTTCTCCGAGGTCGCCGCAGACAACGCGGCCAACAGGGCAGATAATCCGAACGCCGCGCCCTGCAATGCGGCTCAACGCCCCGGCGCCGCCGGCGCACCACGACCGGCTTGCGCCATTTGCGGCGGGATGCAAGGCTGGACATGCCGTGGATCGAGGGTTGCCCATGCCGCTACTGCCGAGATGGCCGAGCCTGGTCCTCCTGCTCCTGATGCCGCTTGCGTTCCTTGCGGGCCTGGCGTCGGCGCAAGGCGCCACCCCGTTCGATGGCCAGTATGTCGGAGACCTGACCCTCACCAATGTCATCAGCGGCGACTGCACGAAGCCGCCCCCGGCTTCTGTCTACCCGCTGACGATCGCCGGGGGCAAGGTGCGCTTTGTCTTCGTGCCGCGCTTCGACACCACCCTGATCGGCAAGGTCGACGGAAAAGGGAATTTGCAGGCTTCCGCCCGCATCCGCCACGGCTTCATCCGCATGACCGGGTATATCCAGGGCGACAAGATTACCGCTCAAATCGAATCGCCGAGCTGCAAATATACCTTTCAGGCGACCCAGGGCTGATCAGCGGCCCGGCGGGGCGAGGACCTCGCGCTTGCCGACGTGGTTGGCGGAGCTGACGACGCGATCCGCCTGCGTCCGCTCGCTCATCGTCATTCCGGCTCGATGTCCTCTAAGCTGACGCCGAGGCCGGCGCGCAGGCTGGCGCGGGCTTGCTCGATGCGGGCGAGGAACCGCGGGTCGTTCGCCAGCCGGTACTCGAACCAGTCATCCTCCGAGGCAAAGCCGATCAATATTCCGGCCGGCTTGCCGTGTCGTGTGATCACGATCTCCCCGTTCTCCGCCTCGCGCAGGAAACGCGAGAGATCGTCCTTCACCTCGGACAGAGGGACCTGTTTCAATTCAGATCGCCGAACTGCGCCAGCCATATTTCAGCCTCCGATTTGGCGACGACCGCGAGAATTTCGACGGTCGCGCCCGATACGTCGTAGAACACTCGGACCTCACCGACGCGCAACCGGTACTGCGGGCGTCGCAGACCGCGCAACCGCTTGATGCGGCTGCGACTGGTCCGGGAGGGCTCGTGCCGCAGGTGGCTTTCGAGCGCGCCGCGCACCGCCGCCCGAAGACTGGCCTTGAGCCGGCGCAAGTCCTCGACCGCTTCCGGCGCGAGCACAAGTTCAAACGGCATTCTGGCCAGAATATAGCCAGAATTCCCGCGGGATCAAGCTGAGCCCAACAGCGCGCGCTAGCGGCCCGGCGGGGCGAGGACTTCGCGCTTGCCGACGTGGTTGGCGGAACTGACGACGCCTTCGGCCTCCATCTTCTCGATCAGGCGGGCGGCGCGGTTGTAGCCGATCTGCAGATGGCGCTGGACAAAACTGGCCGATGCCTTGCGCTCGCGGCAAACGAGGGCCACCGCCTGGTCGTAGAGGGCGTTGCCGGAGCCGCCCTCGTCGTCGGCGGCGAGCGGATCAATGGGGCCGTCGTCTTCGGTGATCTCGTCGATGTAATCGGGCTCGCGGCGCGACTTGAGGAACGAGACCACGCGCTCGACCTCCTCGTCGGAGACGAACGGGCCGTGCACCCGGGTGACGCGCCCGCCGCCCGCCATGTAGAGCATGTCGCCGCGCCCCAGCAGCTGCTCGGCGCCGCCCTCGCCCAGAATCGTGCGGCTGTCGATCTTGGAGGTGACCTGAAAGCTGATGCGGGTCGGGAAATTGGCCTTGATCGTGCCGGTGATCACATCGACCGAGGGGCGCTGCGTCGCGGTGATGATGTGGATGCCGGCGGCCCGCGCCATCTGCGCCAGGCGCTGCACCGCCGCCTCGATCTCCTTGCCGGCGACCAGCATCAGATCGGCCATCTCGTCGACGACGACGACGATCAGCGGCAATTCGGTGGCGTCGAACGGCTGTTCCTCGAAGACCGGCGTCCCGGTATCGGCGTCGAACCCGGTCTGCACCTTGCGCACCACGCTCTCGCCCTTCTGCGCCGCCTCGCGAATGCGCGCGTTGAAGCCCTCGATGTTGCGCACCCCGAGCTTTGACATCTTCTGGTAGCGGCTTTCCATCTCGCGCACGGTCCATTTGAGCGCGAGGACGGCCTTTTTCGCGTCGGTGACGACCGGCGCCAAGAGGTGCGGGATGCCGTCATAGACCGACAATTCCAGCATCTTCGGGTCGACCATGATGAATTTGCATTTGTCGGGCGGCATCCGGTAGAGGACCGACAGGATCATCGTGTTGATGCCGACCGACTTGCCCGAGCCGGTGGTGCCGGCGATCAAGAGATGCGGCATGCGGGCGAGGTCGGCAATGACCGGCTCGCCGCTGATGTCCTTGCCGAGGCCGAGGGCGAGCCGCCCGGTATGCTTTTCGTAGGCCGGAGAATCGAGCAATTCGCGCAGAAACACCGTTTCGGCCCTGATGTTGGGCAGTTCGATGCCGATCACGGTGCGCCCCGGCACCACCGCGACCCGCACCGATATGGCGCTCATCGAGCGGGCGATGTCGTCGGCGAGGCCAATGACCCGCGAGGCTTTGATGCCGGGCGCCGGCTCCAGTTCGTAAAGCGTCACCACCGGGCCGGGGCGCACCTGGACGATCTGGCCGCGCACGCCGTAATCTTCCAGCACCGCTTCGAGCATCCGGGCGTTCTTCGCCAACGCCTCTTCGTCGACCGTCGCGGTGCGCACCTCCGGCGGCTTGGTCAGCAGCATCAAGGGCGGCAGCAACGGCTCCTGGTCGGGCGCCAGATCGAGCGCCGGCTGCAATTCCTGTTCGGCGCGGCGGCCGGGCGCAGCCTGCTTCGACCGCGGCAGGACCAGCCGGACGAGCCGGCCCGAAATCGCCTCTTCGGGTGAAGCCGGCGGCGCCCCGCGATCGAGCCGCGGCTCGCGGCGCTCCGGCAACGGAGTGACGACCGAACGGACATGCGGCTCGCGATCGGCGGCGCGGTGCGTCGTCCGGCTTTGCCGCCAGTGCCGGAAAAGATGCTGGCCGAAGAGGGCGGCGGCCACGGTGCCGCGTCCCGAGGCGCGCGCGACCCGGCTCGCCCCGCGCCCGGCGCCGCCGCCTATTACGCGCCAGTCGCCCGGCGACAGCCCGACGATCGACAACAGCAGCAATGCGACCAATGCGGCCGAAGTCATCGCCAGCGGCAGAGCGATGCCATCGATCCCGGCGCGCTCGACAAGGCCCAGAAAAAGCCAGCCAACTGCCCCGCCGGCGCCGGGCAGCATTTCGGCCGAGCGCAACACCGAGCACGCCGCCGCGCCGAGAACGAGCGCCAGCAGCAGCAGCGCCAGCTTGCGCGCCGGGCGGCGGATCGGACGCTGCAGCATCAGGCGGAACGCCCAGCCGAGCAGCACCGCCGGGATCAGATAGGCGGCCAGCCCAACGCTCTGCACCAGCAGATCGCCGACAAGCGCGCCGTCATGGCCGAGAAAATTGTGCGAGGGCGCATCGATCGCCGTGTCGAGCGAGGCATCGCGCGGGTTGTAGGTCAACAGAGCGAGCAGCAGCAACAGGCTCGCCATCACCAATGCCGCGCCCAGCCCCTCGTAGAGCCGGCCGCCGATCAGGGACAGCGTCTCGGTCCAGCCGCGCAGCCAGTAGCCGAGGCTGCGTCCGACACCCCGCGACGGCAACTGCGCCGATCTGGGCATTTCCCGTGATCCCCCTGCCAACCCCGCCGCGCCTCGGCCGTTCCCCCCGGCCGGGGCGCGCGCACGCTCTGCTACAACACGCGCCGGATCCGCGCAAAGGCGGCCGTCAGCGTCGCCTCGTCATGCACGACCGCGAGGCGAATGTACTGCCGGCCCGGATTGTCCCTGCCGTGCGCCGCCCGCGCGGTATAGCCGCCGGGCAAGACCCGGATCGCCGCGTCGCGCCACAGCCGCACCGTCGCCGTTTCGCCGTCGCCGACATCGAGCCACAGAAAAAACCCGCCCTGCGGCCGGTAAAAGCCGAAATTGCCGCCGATCGCCGCTTCGGCGATGTCGAATTTGCGACGGTAGCGGGCGCGGTTTTCCTCGACATGCGCCTCATCGCGCCACAGCGCGGTCGACGCCGCCTGGACCGGCAGCGGCACCTGGCAGCCGCCGTAGCTGCGCAATTGCGCAAACTGCGCGATCAGCCGCGAATCGCCGGCGACAAAGCCGGAGCGCAGCCCCGCCGCGCTCGACCGCTTCGACAGGGAGTGGAACGCCAGCACACGGTCAAACCCGCCGCCGAGGGCGGCGCAGGCCTCGAGCGCGCCGGGTGGCGGCGCGCCGTCATAAATCTCGGCATAGCACTCGTCGACCGCGAGGACAAAATCGTAAAGCCGGGCCAACGCGACCGCCTGCTTCAGGTAATCGAGGCTGGCGACGGTGCCCTGCGGATTGGCCGGCGAGCACAAATAAAACAGCGCGGTGCGCTCCAGAACCGAGCGCGGGATCGCGGCGAGATCCGGCATGAAGCCGTTGCTTTGCGTCGCGTCGAGAAACACCGGGTCGGCCCCGGCCATCGTCGCCGCGCCATTATAAACGAGGTAGTACGGGTTGGGCACCAGCACCACCGGCCGGCCGCCGCCTTTGCGCCGCGGCACGACGAGGCTCGCGAGCAGGTAGAGCCCCTCCTTGGTGCCGGCAAGGCTCAGCACGTGGCGGTCGGGGTCGAGCATGCCGCCGCCGAGGCGATAGCGGCGGGTCAGCCACTCGACAATCGCCTGGCGCAACTCGGGCGTGCCGGCCATCGGCGGATACTTGTTCCAGTCCTGCGCATGGGCGGCGAGCGTCTCGGCCAGCAACGCCGGCGGCTGGTGCTGCGGCTCGCCAAGCGACATCGCAATCGGCGCATCGTTGACCCGCGGCACGACCCGACCCAACAGCGTGCGCAACGCCTCGAACGGATAGTCGGATAGATCGTCGAGTTGCGGGTTAAGCGGCACGTTCGCGGTCCGGTAGCGACAGGCCGCAGAAGCTTACGCGATATCGCGCGAGCGCTCAAACGATGTGGGGCGCTTCGGTACGGGTCAGTCCGATTGCAACGGCTATCGGACCATGACAACCGTCCACGGACAGAGTAGGGTGATGGGCGTTCCGAAAAGGGACACTTGGCGAAGTGAGCCTTCGCCGCGCGAATTGAACAGAAGCAACACGTCGATCCGGCGACATCCATTGCGGCCGGCAGAACAGCGAGGCGTCGAACCAAACCCGACATCGCGAGTCCCGTACAACCCAGCTCACGCGGAGACTCGCCCCCGGCCTCGCCCGTTCTGCGCACCGCAGTGTCCTTCGGATCCACGATCTGGGAGGTCACGATGGCGGATACGTTTTCCCTTGGCCAGCCGGCGGCGGGCGCCGGTTTTGTGCTCGGCCGCAAGCTCGACAGCATCCCGTTCAGCGCCTACCACATATTGATAATCGGCGTCCTCGCGCTCGTCGGCTTTATCGAGGGCTACGATCTGGTGATCACCGGCTCGCTCCTGGTGCTGGCCAAAGGGCCGCTGCATCTGACAGAGACGGATATCCGCTGGGGGCTGATCGTCGGCCCGACCTTGATGCTGTGCATCGGCGGTTTTCTGTCATCGGCGGTATCCGACCACTGGAGCCGCAAGACGATCATGCTGATCGGGGTGATCGCCACCACCGGTTTCACCTTGTTGATCCCCTTGGTGCAGAGCGCCGAGCAGCTGATCATCGTGCGTCTGCTGACCGGCCTTGGCGCGGGCGGCGCGGTCTCGGCGGCATTTCCGATCGCCGCCGAATTGATGCCAAAGCAGCACCGGCGCACCTATGGCGCCTGCTACGAGATGGCGCTGGCGATCTCTTTCACCGTGGTGCCGCTCGTCGCCTCTCTGTTCTCCGGCAACCCCTACGCCTTCCGGTTCGTCGCGCTGCCGGGCGGGCTGGCGGTGACCGTCGTGCCGGTGCTGGTCTGGCTGGTGCTTCCCGAAAGTCCGCGCTGGCATTTGCGCAGAGGCCAGGCGCAGGTTGCGGTCGATATCGTCAACGAGATCATCCGGCGGTGCGGCAACCGCGTGTCGGCGCTGACGGTGGCGGCGCTCGGCGACCACAGGGAAGCCGCCCGCGAGCAGCTGCCACCCTATTGGGCGTTGTTCGCTCGCGGCCAGCTGCGCTGGACCACGATCGGCATTCTGAGCGGCATCTGCGCCGGAACCGCCTACTTTATTATTTCGGTGCTGTTGCCGAAGGCGCTCCACGATCAGGGCACCCCGCTCAGCCTGAGCCTGGGACTGACCGGGATGGTGTACTTCGCAAGCATCCCGGGCAAGGCCTTCACCGGGTTTCTGATGGAGATCATCGGGCGGCGCTGGACGATCTTTTATGCCCTCGCCGGCTCGCTGCCCGGCATATTCCTGATGGCGACGGCGCACCTGGCGGGGGACTACGCCAGGCTCGTCATGGTCGCCGGCGGGTTGATCACCGGCTTTACCGTGCTGTCGGCCTTCACCGCGACACGCGTCTATTTGTCCGAGCAGTTCCCGACGGCGCTGCGCGGCCGCGGGCACATCTTCGGCGAGTCGTTCGGGCGGCTCTTCGCCGGCGTGCTGGCGCCGTTTCTGATGGAACCGCACACCGCCTCGCCGACGATCTTTTTCGGCACGATTTTCATCGTCGTCGCGATCGGCGCGTTCATCCCGGTGCTGTTCGGGAGGGAAACCGTGGGCCAACTCGAAACGGTGACCGAGGGAGGGGCTGTGCCGGTTGCTGGCCTAACCCAGGTACCGGCCTGACAGGCCACACCGCCGCGCGAGAGCAACACAGCCGGACCGCGCCCGATTGGGGCGCGGTCAACGGCCGAGGATCATCGGCCGAGGGTCATCGGCTGAGGGCAAAACGCAGGGTGACCGTTACGTCGAGGCTGGCGGCGGTCATCTCGGGCGGGAATGCGGGCAGGATCGCGCCCTGCATCATCGCGTCGACCGCGGCATCGAGATCGGGGTAGCCCGAGCTTCGGACCACGGCATAGTTGAGCACGCGTCCCCAACGATCGATGCGAAACCGCAATAGCACCAGCCCCTGCTCCCGGCGCGCGGGGGCATTCTGCGGATACCGCGCATGGGCCTGTACCCAGGCGCTCAGCACAGCACGGTAGCTGGCGCTGGCGATCGGCGCTTCGGGAGCCGGAGGAGCAACCGGACGAGGCACCGCGGCGCTCTGCACGGCGGCGGGGCGCGGTGCGAACGTTCGAGCCGGTCGAACCCGCGCGCGCTCGGGCATCGGTCGCGGCGGTGGCCGGCGCACCGGCGGCCTGGCGACCGGCCGGCGCACCGGGTGCGCCGGTGCGGGCAGCGGCGGCGTCACCTCGGCGACAGGTGGCGGGCGCGGCGGCGTCTCGACGACGGGCGGCGGCG
>DATLTH010000467.1:0-9709 GCA_035533695.1 Allostellaceae bacterium
TGGCTGTCCGTGCTGGAAGCCGCGGGGATTCCCTGCGGCCCGGTCAACAATGTCGCGCAGGCCCTCGCCCACCCGCAGACCGCGGCGCGCAACATGCTGGTCGCGGTCGACGATCCGGTAACGGGGCCCCTGCAACTGGCCGGCAACCCGATGAAATTCTCGGCCTTTGCCGATCCGGCGACGCGCGACGCCTCGCCCGACCTCGACGCCGACCGCGCCCATATCCTGCGCGAATTGGGGCTGTGAGCCGCAATCGCCAGCGCCACTCCATCACCCGTCATCCCGGCGCAGGCCGGGACCCACTTGGCAGTGCCCGAGACAAATGAAGCATGGGTCCCGGCCTGCGCCGGGATGACGCTGTGCGGGTGATCCGTCGCATCCTCGCGGTCGCTGCGCTACTGGTGGTGCTCGGCGTCGGCGGCGCGTACCTCTATCTCCGCTCGTCATTGCCGCAGGTTGACGGCCGGATCGCGGTGAAGGGGCTCACCGGCACGGTAACGATCGCCCGCGACGCCGATGGCGTGCCGCTGATCACCGCCGCCGATGACGACGATGCCGCGTTCGGGCTCGGCTTTGTCCACGCCCAGGACCGGCTGTTCCAGATGGAGATGATGCGGCGCTACGGCGCGGGAAGGCTCGCCGAGGTGTTTGGCGAGCGGGCGGTCGCGATCGACAAACAGATGCGCATCCTCGGCCTCTACCGCCTCGCCGAAGCCGAATTGCCGCTTCTCGCCGCCCCGGTGCGCCGCGGCCTCGAAGCCTACGCCGCCGGGGTCAACGCCTTCCTGGCGACCCGCCGGGGCGCCTTGCCGCCCGAATTCCTGCTGCTGCGTTTTTCACCCGAGCCGTGGCGTCCGGCCGACAGCCTCGTCTGGGGCAAGCTGATGGATCTGGAGCTCGCCGGCAATTATCGACAGGAATTGGAGCGAGCCCGCCTGGCGCGCAATCTGTCGGCCGATGATCTCGCCTTCCTTTACCCCGATTACCCGAAGGACGCGCCGACCACCCTGGCATCGCTGGCGACGATCTACCGCCTTCTGCCGCTTGACGCATTGCACGCGGCATTGCCGCCGCGCCAGGTCATCGGCCCGATCCGTGCCTCGAACAACTGGGTCGTCGATGGTGCGCACAGCGCAAGCGGCAAGCCGCTCGTCGCCAACGACCCGCATCTCGCCTTCGGGGCGCCCGGGTTCTGGTATCTCGCCCGGCTGAAGACGCCGCAGCGCGCGATCGCCGGCGGCACCGCGCCCGGCACGCCGTTCGTCGTCGTCGGCCACAACGACCGCATCGCCTGGGGCTTTACCAATACCGGCAGCGACGTCGAGGATTTGTTCATCGAAAAGCTCGATCCCGCCGACCCTGCCCGCTATCTGACCCCCGATGGCAGCGAGCCCTTCGCGACGCGGCAGGAGACAATCGCCGTGCGCGGCGCGGCGCCGATCAGATTGACGGTACGCACGACCCGCCACGGCCCGGTGCTGTCCGACGCCTTGCCGGCCGATACGGTCGAACGGGGCTATGTCCTGGCGCTTGCGGCGCCCTTTCTGGCGGCCGGCGACCATACCGCGGAGGCGCTCTGGGGCATCGACCGGGCCGGCGATTGGGCCGGATTCCGCGATGCCTTGCGCTCCTGGCGCGGCCCGCAGCAGAACATCGTTTACGGCGATAGGAGCGGCACAATCGGCTTTATCGCCCCCGCCCAGGTGCCGATCCGCAAAGCGGGACAGGGCTGGCTGCCGGTGCCCGGCTGGAATGGCGCCTATGACTGGACCGGGTTCATCCCGTTTGCCGAACTGCCGCAGGCGAGCAACCCGGCGTCCGGGCATTTTGTCAGCGCCAACAACAAGATCGTGCCGGACAGCTACCCTTATTTCCTGTCGCGCGACTGGGACCTGCCGAACCGCGCCCAGCGCATCGGCGAATTGCTCGCCGCAACGCCGCGGCAATCGCCGGCGACGAGCGCCGCGATCCAGGCCGACACCTTGTCGCTCGCGGCGCGCCATCTGGTACCGTTGATGACCCGCATCACGCCCGCCGATCCGGCGGCCCGCCAGGCGATCGAGCGATTGCGCGGCTGGGATTTCCGCATGGACCGGGAAAAGGTGGCGCCGCTGCTGTTTACCGCGTGGCTGCGCGAATTTGCCCACGCCGTGTTTGTCGGGCATCTGGGCGATGCCGCAGAGGGTTCGTGGGATTTGAGGCCGCAGGTGATCGAGACCGTGCTGACCGCCCACCCCGAGTGGTGCGGCGCGCCGAAAGAGCACGTGCAGAGCTGCGACGCGCTGCTCGCCGCGACGCTGAAGGCGGCGCTCGCCGCGCTCCGTCATTCGTACGGTCCGGACATCGCCGGCTGGACCTGGGGACGCGCGCATGTCGCGGTGTTTGCCAACCCGGTCTTCGGGCGCATCCCGGTCCTGCGCGACTGGATCGATATCCGCATCGCGACCGGCGGCGGGTTCGATACGGTCAACCGCGGGGCGACGACGATCCGCGATGATGCGCATCCCTTCGAGCAGCGTTTCGGCGCCGGGCTGCGGATGATCACCGACCTTGCCTCGCCGGCCGATTCGCGGATGATCGCCGTCCCCGGGCAATCGGGCAATCCGCTGTCGCCGCATTTTTCCGACCTGGTGCGGCGCTGGCGCGATTTTCGCTATCTCATTCCCGGCCGCGCTCCGGCGGTCGCGACGCTGACCCTGGAACCTGCGCAATGACCGACCTGCCGGTGACGATCGCCGATATCCGCAATGCCGCAGCCGCGATCGCCGGCCAGGTGGCCAAGACGCCGACCGTGCGCGCCGCCGCACTCTCGGAACTGGCCGGGTGCGAGGTTTTTTTCAAGCTCGAAACCCTGCATCCGACCGGCTCGTTCAAGGAGCGCGGCGCCCTCAACAAGCTGCTCGCCCTCGATGCGGCTGAGCGGCACGCCGGCGTCGTCGCGATGTCGGCCGGCAACCATGCCCAGGGCGTGGCGTTTCACGCGCGCCGGCTCGGTATTCCGGCCACCATCGTGATGCCGCGGGGCACGCCGTTCACCAAGATCGACCGCACCGAGGCATTGGGCGCCAAGGTCATGCTGAAGGGCGACGGCCTGGTCGAGGCGCGCCAGTTTGCCGACGCCCTCGCCCAGGACCGCGGCCTCGTCCCGGTGCATCCTTATGACGACCCGGCGGTCATCGCCGGCCAGGGGACGATCGCGCTCGAAATGCTCGCCGATTGCCCCGACCTCGACGCGCTGCTGGTGCCGATCGGCGGCGGCGGGCTGATTTCCGGCATCGCGGTCGCGGCCAAGGCGCTGTCGCCGCGGATCGAGATTTTCGGCGTGCAGTCGGCGCTCTACCCGTCGATGTACCGCACCTTGCGCGGCGAGGAACCGGGGCTGCCGGTCGAAGCGGCGACGCTCGCCGAAGGCATCGCGGTCAAGGAGCCGGGAATCCTCACCCGACGGATCGTCGCGGCGCTCGTCGACGGGGTGCATCTGGTCGGCGAACGCCAGCTCGAAGGCGCGGTCGAATTGATGATCGAGCGGCAGAAGCTGATCGTCGAGGGCGCCGGGGCGGCCGGCGTTGCCGCCCTCCTGGCCGAGCCCGAGCGGTTTCGCGGCCGCCGCGTCGGCATCGTCTTGACCGGCGGCAACATCGATTCGCGCCTGCTCGCCTCCTTGTTGATGCGCGGCCTGGTGCGCGGCGGCCGGCTTGTCCGGTTACGCGCCGAATTGCCCGATCTTCCCGGGGTGCTGTCGCAGGTGGCGGGCGTCATCGGCGGGCTTGGCGGCAATATTGTCGAGGTTCACCACCAGCGGCTGTTCCACGACACCTCGGTCAAGCGCGCCGAGCTCGATGTCGTCGTCGAGACCCAGAACCGGCGGCATGTCGACACGCTGATCGACGCGCTCGTCGCCGCCGGCTTTCCGACCCGCCTGCTGTCGGCCGCCACCGATGGGGACGGCGAATAACCCCTGCCCGCACCGCTATTGCGCGGCAGTGCGGCCGTCGTCGGCGTTGCCGGCGAGGATAGAGCGGAGCCGGGGCATCACCTCTTGGCCGAACCGGGTCATCGAGCGTTCGACCATGTCGCAGGGCAGCGCCCCGAGCTTGAAGGTAAGCCGCAGGGACCGTTATTCACCGCGCGGCATCAACAGAGACGCCTCGTCGCGACCACCGTGCGGCATGCTTTCTCTAACTCTGCGCACAATCTCAGCGTTCGGCAGAAAATTAAATACATCCCGCTGCGTGACGATATGGCGAAACTCCATCCGTGCGATATCCTCAATGCGGCGCTCCGGCAGCGGTTCGGGCCCGCGGCTTGCGCGCCACATCACGAGTTGGCCGTGATTGTTCTCGCAGGTGGCATATCTAAACCGTGGGAGGAAGCTCTGAATGAAATAGACCAGACGATAGACATCGCCCATCCAAAATTGATCGGAAACACCCGTCGCTTCCTTGACCGCCGCTATCTCTTGCCAATCTGTCAATGAAGCGGGGTAAGAGTTCGGCCATACGTCATCGATCACGATGACTCCGCCCTGGCGCAAAATCTGGATGGCGTTTAGCAGATCCCGCAGTGTTTGTTCGAAAGTGTGTAGTCCATCCAGAAAGATCACATGAAATAGAGAGTGAACGTGTGCCGGCAGCTCGGCAAAGTACTCGTTGCTGGTGATCTCACAATATGTTGCACCGGCCTCGCGATCCTCGGGGTCGATCCGAAATCTCGGGTCTACTGCGACCTTTGCCGCGGCCCGGACGGCGTGGAACGTGTCGCCACTGAAGACCCCGATCTCAAGGTAGTTCGCATGATCGAACAGGTCGAGATAGGACTGAATCACCTGATCGCGACGTAGGTAGTTGGGCCGAGCTGCCATAGCTTTCCTGTAGGTGTTCATGACGAAGTTTACAGCCGCGTGCACGTGGACGAAATAGCCGTTATGCTTCAGCGCCAACTGCCTCTCATCCCCAGAGGTATCCGGCGATTCGTCGACGACCGTCTCCGGCGGCAAATATACCGGTGGCACCGCCACCTCGGATCTGAGCGCTACTGGATAGGCGGCCTCCAGGAGCGCGCTGTTTGAGTGGATCACGCCGGCGCAGCTGTGAAACCATCCGATCTTGTGCTGAATTGTGCCATAATGACAAAAATAGAAATTAGCAAGATGACCAAGGAAAAGTGTCTCAAGTATTGATAACCCGACAGCCAGGTGCACCCGTTCCTGCTCGCCATCGACATCCAGTTCCTGTTTTATAGCGCGCGCGACGGCAAGGTCCGCAGCGACAACGTCCCGCGAATCCGCTGCTCCTTCGTCAAGGGCAAAATCCGCCGGAAGTGAATGGCCATCTATAATTACGTGTGCGGCGCCATATTCCCGGAGGAAACGACGACACAAGGCGAGCAGGAGTTCGTGCTGGTTCGAGGCCGTGCGGTTGACTGTGCGCACGCTCACCCATAGGCAAGGTTGCGTGCGGTTCACCTTCTTGATGATCGAAATTGTCTGTGGCCCCAGGCGAGCCTCCGCATGACGCAACACGCGGTCCCGAATGTCCTTGGTCAACCGCAGGCTACCGAGTGGCACAATAAGTAGCCCCGGTTTATTCACGTTTTCGAGGGCCCCGGCTGCCACTTGTGTCACTTCCAAGTCGAGTTCCGGAAAGAGGGATCTAATCGCACCTAAAGGTCGATAAGTTTCGAGAAGAGTGACGTTACCGCCGACACCGAGTCGCGGAAGCAGAGCTACAGCGGGGAGCTGGTTCGACGCATAGTGTGCAAAGTTTTGGTGTCCGATGACACAGATCATCTCGTTGCCGCTATGCTTCGTCGCGTTCCATCGCGGCATAAAGCTCGATAGGATCTGAAGGTGACCCGGTCGGAGATCCCAGACGTTAGGGCTTGTTGAAATGGCCACCTGATTTTCGAAGTCGATGACCGTCGACAGCGGAAATGCCTCACCGAGTCGGGAAGCTGCAACAGCTATCGAAGCCTCCGCCGGAAAGCTAAACAACACAGTTTGGTCTCGGAGAATGACCGAGCCACCACTTTTTATAATCAACCCCGTTCGCGGGGAGACGAACTCGAAGCATTGGTCCCGCAGCAAGTCAAGCAGGTAGGCCAGCTCCCCAGCGTCGCCAACTGGTTGCGAAAGCTCTCGAAGACGGGATAGCGACGCGGTAAGAGCGGGTAGCCGCAAGTCATTGGAAAGGCTGGCAATCCGGCGCGCTTCGTGCCTGTTCACATAAAAGAATCGGAACTCACCGTGATTGATCCCCATTGGATTGCTGTTCAATCGTTGAGCATGAAGCGCGGCGATGCAGCCAAGTCGGTTAGTGTACATTGCACCGGCGGCAGCGCTGGCGCAAATGCTCCTCGCCGCAGGCGGGTTGCGTCAAGCCCGCTCCGCCTTCGTGCCAAGGGGGGCAACCAGCACGCGATCGACGCGGCGGCCGTCCATTTCGACGACCTCGAAGCGCCAGTCATCGGCGGCGACCCGGTCGGCGACCATCGGCACGCGGTTGAGCCGCGCCATCAGGTAGCCGCCGAGCGTATGGAAATCGGGGTCTTCGCCGGTCAGTTCGGCGACGCCCAACAGCTGCTTCAGTTCGTCGAGCCCGAGCATGCCGTCAACCAGAAAGGTGCCGTCCGCGCGGCGGACGATACGCGGGTCGGCGTCGCCGGTGCCGGGGATTTCGCCGACCAACGCCTCGAGAATGTCGGTCAGGGTCACCAGCCCTTCGAGATCGCCGTATTCATCGACGACCAATGCCATCGGCTCGCCGCTGGTCTTGAACACTTCGAGGGCGCGCAGCACCGTCACCGTGTTCGGCACAAACAGCGGCGGCCGCAACGCGGCGCGCAGGGAAAAGGGCTGACCCGCCAGCGCGGCATCGTACAGGTCCTTGACCTGGACGATGCCGGCAAGCTGGTGGGTCCCGCCCTGCACGACCGGAAAGCGCGAGTAGGCGCTGTCGCGGATATGCCCCCGGTTTTCCTCCTCCGCATCGTCGAGATCGAGAAACGCGATCTGGGTGCGCGGCGTCATCACCGTGCTGACCCGGCGCTCGCCGAGCCTCAGCGCCATTTCGACGATCGCCGTCTCGCCGTGCGGGATGTGGCCGGCCGCCGCCCCCTCGCGCAGCATAAATCCGATCTCCTGGTCGGTGACCGACACCGGGTCGCCATGCAGCGGCAACAACCGCAGCAGGAGGTCGGTCGTCGTGGTCAGCAACCATTCGAGCGGCGCCGCAAGCCGCGCCATCGCGCGCATCGTGCGGGCCAGCGCGGCGGCGATGCGCTCGGGATGGCTGAGCGCGATCCGCTTCGGCACGAGCTCGCCGAGAATCAGCGAGAAATACGAGATGCCGATCACCACGGCCGCCATGCTGATGGCGTGGGCGTAGGCGCCGAGAAAGCCGCCGTACCCGGCCAGAGCTTCCTGCAGGCGCTCGCCGAAGGTCGCCTGGCCGAAGGTGCCGGACAATACCGCGATGATGGTGATGCCGATCTGCACCGTCGCCAGCAATCGCGACGGGTCGCTCTTCAGTTCGAGGGCGGCGTCGGCGCCCTGGCTGCCCGCCGCCGCGAGCGGCTGCAGGCGCGCGGTGCGCGCCGACACCAGCGCGATCTCGGCCATCGCGAAAAAACCGTTGATCAGGATCAGCAACAGCACGATCGAGAGCTGCAGGGTCAGCATGGCAAGCCCCGCTTTCGTCGTCATTCCCGCGAAAGCGGGAACCCAGGGTCCATCGGACCACAGCGCGCGCCCTGGACCCCCGCTTTCGCGGGGGTGACGGTGGGAAGGATCGGTCTATCCCGCACGATGCGGGGAGAGGGTGAAAGAGAGAGGTTAGCGCGAATAGTACTCGACGACGAGGTTCGGCTCCATCGCCACCGGAAAGGGCACGTCGGCGAGCTTGGGCGCGCGGATAAAGCGGCCGCGCATGTGCTCGTGGTCGATCTCGATATAGTCGGGCACGTCGCGCTCGCTCGATTGCGTCGCCTCGATGACCAATGCCATCTCCTTGGCCCGCGGTTTCAGCTCGATCGTGTCGCCGTCGCGCAGCATGTAGGACGAAATGTTGACCCGCCGCCCGTTGACCAGCACATGGCCGTGATTGATGATCTGCCGGGCGGCAAACGGGGTCGGCGCCAGTTTCATGCGGTAGACCGTCGCGTCGAGCCGGCGCTCCAGCAATTCGATCAGATTTTCGCCGGTATCGCCCTGGCGCCGCACCGCCTCCTCGTAGAGGCGGCGGAACTGGCGCTCGCCGATATTGGCGTAATAGCCCTTGAGCTTCTGCTTGGCCGACAGCTGGGTCCCGTAATCCGACGGCTTCTTGCGCCGCTGACCGTGCTGGCCGGGCCCGTATTCGCGCCGGTTCAGGGGGCTCTTCGCACGGCCCCACAGATTGACGCCGAGGCGCCGGTTGATCTTGTACTTCGACTCTTCACGCTTGCTCATGACGGCCGGGTCCGCTTGCGGTTGTTCTTGTCCCAATAGGGCCGTCGGCCGCATCGGCGCCGGGCCCGGGGCGAGTTGCCCACATCCTTGGGAAGGAGGCGCACTATAGTCGGGGCGTCGGCCAAGTCAAATCGCGCGATGCCCTGTCGCGGAGCGGGGCGTTGATTTCCGTCGCGCCGGGCGCATAGTGACCGCAAATTCCGCGAGGAGGACGCTGATGCTGCCGACCCCAGGCTTCCACCACCTGCATCTGAACTCGGTCGACCCCGATGCGGCGATCGATTTCTACACGCGGCTGTTCCCGAGCACCAAGAAAGCGCGCTGGGGCGGCCTGCCGGCGCTCGAATCGCCGAACGACGTGTTGATCCTGTTCGACAAGGTCGCGGCGGTGCCGCCGACGACGCCGCAGAGCGCGATCTGGCATTTCGGCTGGCATGTCAGCGATTCGCAGGCCGCCGTCGCTGCCTTCAAAAAGCGGTCCGAGGTCACGATGCGGCCGCTCTATACGACCGACGAAGGCGGCTCGGTGTTGATCAGCAGCGACACCTGGCCCTCGATCGGCAACACGCTCGGGCTGACCCGGGCGCAGATCGCCGAAGCCCGGGCGGGCGGCGTCCAGCCGACCCGTAAGGGCGGGTTCGCCTATATGTCGGGCGGCCCCGAGGACGCGCTGTTCGAGATCGCCGGCGATTATCCGGCCGAGCGCTTCAACCATGTGCACATGTGGCACGAACAGCCGTTCTGCGCGCTGGCCTGGTACAAAAAGCACCTCAACGCGCCGGTGCGCCAGGGCTTCCCGGACACCGATCTCGACGAAGCGAATTGCCGGGTCGAGCGCGGCGCCGATCGCACCTGGCCGGCGCTCAACCGCGACGGCATGTTCCGCAACCCGCGCGCCGGGGTCGAATTCGGCGACGTGGTGCTGACCTGGTACATGAACCAGGGCGACGCCCCGCTGGCGCCCAGCCGCGGCCAGATGCAGGACCATATCGCGCTCTCCGTCGCCGATCTCGACGCCTGGATCGCCAAGCTGAAGAGCGAAGGGGTCACCTTTCTCGACGGCCCCTACAAGCTCGGCGACGCAAGGGCGGTGATGATCGAAGGCCCGAGCCGCGAGGGCATCGAATTGGTCGAGGTGAAGTAGGCGCAAGCCGATCGATGACCGCGTCGGGCTGCGACACCAGCACCGCAGACTGCCGAACCGCCGCCACAGTTGCTTGACACAATCCTTCGGGCGGCGCAGAGAGCCGCTTCGAGGGATGG